>CANJJY010000017.1 GCA_947474445.1 Oligoflexaceae bacterium | reverse complement strand
TCAATGCAATCCTTATCTAGCAAGCTAGACAAGGGACATCGCAAAAGAACGTGAAGTCTCTATCTTCTTCGACTCGGACAAGACTTCTTATGCAGAAAGATCTGCGAAGAAGGACTTTTCACACGGTTGTTAATCTTTTAGGAGAACGTACATGAAAACATCGAAGCACCTTGCAGTCGGTCTGGCCATCGCCATGGGTCTCGTCGCTTGCGGCAAAGACAACAAGAGCAATAGCAATCGAGATGCTCAGCCTAATAATCTAAATGGAATCGAAAACGTTTCTGCCGAAGACAAAGCAATTCCAGAAGAAGGCAAAGCTCTCGATCAAGCGGCTCAAACAGTAGAACAAGCTGCTCAATCGGTTGAGCAAGCTGCTAAGCAGGCAGACATGCCTGTTCAAACTAGCGAAAAAGTTTCAAAAGATCTTGATCAAGCAGCTCAAACGGTCGAGGAGTCGACCAGCAAAGGTCAGTTGACCCCAGAGAAAGGTCAAGAGATCGCCCAGCAGATTCAACAAGCTGCCCAGCAAATTCAGCAAGCGGCTCAGCAGTCGCAGCAGCCTTCTAAAGTAGTTGAGCAAATCAAGCAAGATCTGCAGCAAACTGCTCAGCAGCTGCAACAAACTGCTGATCAAATGCAGGAAGCTGCTCAACAGCAGACTCCTGCTAAACAAGAACAAGCTTCGCAAGAGCAAACTCCTGTTCAGCAAGAACAAGCTTCGCAAGAGCAAACTCCTGTTCAGCAAGAACAAGCTTCGCAAGAGCAAACTCCTGCTAAGCAAGAACAAGCTTCGCAAGAGCAAACTCCTGCTAAGCAAGAACAAGCTTCGCAAGAGCAACTCCCTGTTCAACAAGAACAAGCCGCTCAAGAGCAAACTCCTGCTAAGCAAGAGCAAACTCCTGTTCAGCAAGAACAAGCCGCTCAAGAGCAAACTCCTGCTAAGCAAGAGCAAACTCCTGCTAAGCAAGAGCAAACTCCTGCTAAGCAAGAGCAAACTCCTGTTCAGCAAGAGCAGACTCCTATTATGCAAGAACAAACCCCTGCTAAACAAGAGCAAGCATCGCAAGAGCAAACACCTGTTCAGCAAGAACAACAAACTGCTCAAGAGCAAACTCCTGCTAAGCAAGAAGGCTCTTCTGAGCAGACTTTGGCCCAAGACGCTTCAGGATCGCAGACAACTACCACTGACAACCAAATCGTCACTGGTACTGAAGGCGAAGTCCTTTAAGGACAATCCAAAGCCATCGCAGCTTTTGGAAGCAGCGTGAAACAAAATGTTCACGCTGTTTTTTGTTATCGTGATCCCAGACCAAACCTCCATCTACATAAAATCCCCTGTAGCCCATCGTAGACAGACATGTGGTTCGTTTGCATTTAGGCAGGCGCTTGCTTATAGTATGTCGAACATCCGTGAATCAGGGCTCGGAGACTCAATGAGAAAGGGAATATTATAATGGAATTCAAAGCTAAAGTTCAGGAAGACGGCAAGACTGGACGTTGGGCGGCAGAGATTTCAGCTTTCGGCCTCAATACACAGGGCAGCACGCGCGAAGAAGCACTGATGTCTCTCTATGATGCCATCTCCATTCTTATCCCTGGACTCGCCTTTGATCTGACGTGGGCCGACGATCGACCCGGGCGGGCTCTGCTGAAGACAAAAGATGAGTCCTTTGTCATCGACGCGATCATGCGCCAGGGCCGAGGCCCTTGAAAAATCTCTTTCGCGTGAGCTTAGAGGATGATTCGCATGAAATTGATCTGTTTTACTTCAGGCGTAACCAACCCACTCTGACTGTCGAGTATGGGTTTGGTAGTTCAGAGAGAGGTTATTCATGGCTAAGCTAATCATCGTCTCCCATCGCCTACCCTATACCTGCAGCTTCGAACAGGACGAACTTCAGCTCAAGCCTTCGGTAGGGGGATTAGCCACAGGATTAATGCCACTCCTCAAACGCGATGCCCTCTGGATTGGTTGGCACGGATACAGTCAACGATTGAGTCGATTGGAAGCACAACAGATTCAGGATGAACTGGCGAAAAAACATTGTCTAGCGCTCCCTCTTCCCATCGAAAAGCAAAAAATTTTTTATAACGATGTAGCCAATGGCATTATCTGGCCGCTGTACCATTACCATGCCGACCATCTGCCCATGCACCTGCAAGGCTGGGAAGCCTATGAAGAGATCAATCGGATCTACGCCGACTTCATCGCCCAGCACGCCCAAGCTGGAGATACCATCTGGATTCACGATTATCACCTACAGGTCTTACCGCAGATGCTGCGGGAAAAGAATTTGCAGGTCAAGATAGGTTTTTTTCTCCACATCCCCTTTCCATCTTATGAAATCTTTCGCCTGCTCCCTTGGCGAGAAGAAATACTCGAGGGAATACTGGGCTCTGATTTGGTCGGCTTTCACACGGCCAGCTATGGCCAATATTTTAGGGACGCTGTAAGGGAGATCCTGGGATTAGAAAGCGAAGACGGAGCGATCGTTCTCGATAAGAGACGGGTCGAAATCGATGCATTCCCCCTGGGCGTCGATTTCAACCATTGGAATGAAAACCTAACACCCGAACATTCGAGCCTTTTGGCTTCTTCGCTCAGAAACCTCAAGACCGAACATCCTATCCTTCGCTTACTCCTGTCGGTCGACCGTCTCGATTATACCAAAGGACTGCCGCGCAAGCTTTTGGCCTTCGAGCGTCTTCTCGAGCAACACGAAGAATTGCGAGGGCTGGTTTCCCTCGTGCAAATCGCCCCGCCGAGTCGCGATGCGGTTCCTGTCTATGGCCGCTATCGCAAACAGGTCGAAGAATTGGTCGGTCGCATCAATGGCAACTACGGTCTGCCAGGCTATCAACCCGTCCAATATATCGCTCGTTCCTTCAGCAGCGATGAAATTAGCCTGCTCTATCCGATCACCGACGTGATGGTCGTGACGCCCCTGCGCGATGGCATGAACTTGGTGGCGAAAGAATTTATCGCCAGCCGACACGATGAGGATGGGGTTCTCGTCCTGAGTGAATTAGCGGGAGCCGCGGCGGAATTAGATGAGGCGCTCAAGGTCAATCCTTATGATATCGACAAGACAGCGGCTGTCCTCTTTGAGGCCGTGACGATGGACGCCAACGAGCGTCGTCTCCGCATGCGAGCGATGCGCACCCGCATAGAAACCTTTGATACCCATGTCTGGGCGCGAACTTTTATCGACCGACTGCAAGGAGTCGAAGATCGAGGCTCTGATCTGGAGCCTTCGTTTCAGTCGCCGAAGGATTTAGCTCTCAGCCTGTTCGAGAGCGAGAAAAAGATCGTTCTCTTTATCGATCATGAAGGTGCCTTGCAGTCTCCCCCTCACGCCCCCGACGCGAATTTAAAGCTTCTATTGAGTCGCATTTCCCGGAGCGAACGATGTGAGCTCCATCTGCTCAGCATGCAGACGCCAGACATCCTGCAAGATTGGTTTGCTCCCTTGAATTTCACCATCCATAGCGAGTATGGAGCCTGGACGCTTGCGCCTCAATTTCCTACTCATAAGTCTGAGCTTTCGGACCCCCAAAGCGAGGCATTTCTCGAAAAAGCAGCGCGCATCATGGACGAGGATGCGCGTCGCACCCCGGGTGCGTACATCGAGAGAAAAACAGCGTCGATCAGTTGGCACTATCGATTGAGTGAGCTATCGCAAAGTCAAAGAAATCTGAAGCGCCTGCAGGAGAAGCTTGAACATCAACTGCCGATCGGCATCTTCGACATCTATATCAAGCGCAGAAGTCTCGAATTGCGGCTCAAGTCGGCTCGCGTCGGCTCGGTCATCCAACGCCGCGCGTTGGCGAAGCAAGATTTCGAGACTTTTGTTCTAATTGCGGGAGAACCGGTGTTGCGCGAATCGTTTCACGCCATACCTGGACTTGACCAATTGATCGCAGTTGGAAAAGGAACTCCATCCAGCCATTTCCATCTGCGCGACACCGGCAGTGTGCGCGAAACGCTCCGATACCTCGATATGTTCTTATCATCGCCTGGATTGCAGAGTTTTCGCAGTCGGACGGGACCCTCGCAGAAAGCTGATCAACTGAATGTCTTTCCGCAGCTCTAATCAAACTAAGCCACTCATACATATCCATCTTGACTTACTTGAGCCTGTCACATAGATTCAGCCTGCCGTGTTGAGGTTTCAAAAGCCTCCTGCGGCGCCGCCCGTGCTGTTCTCGTGTTCCAGCTGTTTGCGGCTATTCTGCTGTGGAGACTCCTTATGATGTTCCGACGTCCCTCGTTCTTGCTTTCCATTGTCCTCGCCGTGACCTTTACCTCGATGACGGCCTGCACCCACACCGACCAAGCTCCGACCGAAGAGTCCCTCGATCCTGCTGGAGAGCTGAGCGCAACTCCAAGCGATGAAAACGTCGATTTTGATGCCGCCCAAGCTAAAGCAAATGAGGCCAACGACCCCTCTGCCGCCGATCCCGAAAAAATTACCGATACCGGTGATCCGGGCGATCCGAGCCAGGCCGCTATTGATGAAAATGCAGCTCCTGACTTCATCGATCCCAGCGAAGTAGGTCTAAGTCCAAAAATAGAAGATCGGGTGGATGCGAAAGGTCAGAAAGGAAAAGGCGCAGACAAGAGTGACAGTGAGTATCCTGCAGATTCTTCCATGCTCGACAGCACGGGTGGTACCGCCTTCGCCCAGGAAACTCCATCGACGATTACGCAAACAGACAATCTGATCCTCAATGTGACTTTCGCCAAGAACAGCAGTAAGGTGAAAAAGAAATTTCGCCTGCCTCTCAAAGAAGTCGCCAAACGCCTGAAGGCGGATCCACAGCTCCGCGTGAACGTAGCGGGACACACGGACTCCCGGGGGAGTAGCCGCTACAACAAAAAGTTGGCTTTGAAGCGCGCTAAGGCTGTGAAAGCAAGACTAGTGAAACTAGGCGTCAAGCGTAAGCAGATTCATATGGAAAGCTACGGAAAAGACCATCTTTTGGCCACTGGCCGCAAAGCTTCCGATCACGCTCAAAACCGTCGCGTCGAGCTTACCTTGGAATAGGGGGGGACGAGAAACCCCTCGCTCATTTCCTTCATAGGAACCCTGGCCCAATAGGCCAGGGTTTTTTCATGTCTTGGAGAACTCAAAAAGCTAGTGCGGATAGGTAATGCGGAACACGACCCGCCGGTTGATCTGGCGACCTTGGTAGTTGCCGTTATCGGCGACTGGAACCGTCTCACCGTAGGATCTCACTTCGATCTTTGTTCCATCAAATCCGAGCTTTTGCACGAGATAATCGCGTATCGTCGCAGCTCGTTGCTGGCCAAGATTCAAGTTGTACGGCTCCGAGCCGACCGAGTCTGTGTGACCTTCGATCAAGATCCTGTCGTAACCCACTTTTTTCATATGCTCAGCAAAATCGGTCAGGATATCGCGGGTGCCCGGCAAGACGCGGCTCGCTGAATCGAAAGCGAAATTCACCCCGCGCAAGACAAACACCTCATCGCCTTCACCCGCTGGCTCCTGTGGCCCAGGATCTGGCGCGGCTTCGATAAATTTAGGTGGAGGCGGAAGAGGCCGAATGCGCTTACGACGCTTTTGCTGGACCGGTCGCACGATCTCCTCTTCCTGCTTGAAGCCAAAGGTGTAGTTGACCCCTGTATAAATGCGCCAGTCAGCTGAAGAGGTTCCATTATCAAGTTCCGTTCCAGCACCAGCATGAAGGGCTAACTCGCTGGTCGCATCATATTTGAGCCCTAACAGCGCTTCTGTTGCTGAGGCCTGACGGGCCGTGACAGTTTTTGTTTCTTCGACCGGAAAAGCGGAAAATACTTCGAAGATCAGTTTGGTATCGATCGAGGTAAAGAGATAACTTGCCGCTAAGGAGCCAAGGTACTGGTCTTTGAGAGGTTCGATCGGAAATCCTTCGATCGGTTTCCCTGGATCGCGGAGGCGATAACCGACGTTTGCGCCGATGGCGACCGGCCCAATCGTAGTGTCGGCGGCCAATTCGAAGTTGAAAATGGGGTTAGGATCCTCGCCGACGTAAGGATTATTCTTGGTAACGTTGACGTTGACCGAGCTAATAAAAGCGACACCCCCGCTGCGATCGCCCAACAATCTCAGCTTGGCGTTTCCACGGACCTCTGTCAGACCTTTATCCCCAAATTGACCGCGGCTGCCCTCGAAATCAACAGTCTGATAGACCACATGGGGAAAGCTTATGCCGATATCGAGAAAGGAGGTCAAGCCGACCCCAACATTGAAGTCAGCGGCGACAACGGAGTCATCGATCGAAGAGCTCCGACCATCCGCATCTTCATAGCGCGGCAAGGTATTCACTGCGTAGTTGGCAAATAGCCCGAGGTTGAAAATCCCTGGCCCCAGGGTTTCCGAAGATTGCACAGTGACAAAATCCAAGCCGTTGGTCGTGGCATTGAAGTTCTGCAAATCACTGCCTGTGATGTTTGCTAAGCTGCGCTCCGCTGAGCAAAGACTCAGCAGACCCACCAAATATCGCCCAGCCTTCACCTCACACCTCCTTGTGCCCGAGGTTGGTCTTTCGCTCAAAAATGCAAAGGGATAGCCAAAAGCTATCCCTATTATACTGCAAGTCTTAGGTTTTGGGGCGGCGCGTGTGCAAAATCTTCCCTCGCCTCGCTAGGACGGGCGAAAGTTCGGCTTTGCCGACTTCGCGTCAAACGCTTACGGGGACTTCTGCGTTGGGGTATTACAACGAGTCTGCGATTGGGTCGGACATTCGGTGCCGTCTGGAACGCATTCCGTCTTGATGTCCTCGACTTCAGTCGATTGGAGAATATTGTCACGATTGAGATCCCGGCCCGTCTCGCGAATGATGAGGGTTCCGTTGCAGTCGTGTGCCTCGCTCTCGGGTCGGTAGAGCTTGTGAACATTTTCCAGTATATTGAACGGCTTGTCCTGGACGGTGGCTCCGCCTTCGATGGGCACTTCTTTATCCGGACCATTGAGGTCGTCGTCGTTGCTAATTATTTCTTTATTATTAATGCTTTCAAAGGAAGCACGGCAGCTGAGCAAGCCCAGTGCAAAGATAATGGTGATGGTCAAGCGTAGCATCGTGTCTTCCCTTTCGAGAGGTCTGGTCGCCCCTCCTCCTCTAGGGATCTCGGAGCAGCTCGTCGACAGCTTAAGAATAAAAATATTATACTAATAAATACAAATAGATAAATAGAAAATCTGCTCCGAACTACGGCCTCCGACCGGGAGCTGTTGCACACCCCGCTTCTCTTCGCTAGAACAAGGGCCCAAAGAGGAGGGGCGGATGAAGTCACAAACCTTGAAACAACAGGCAATCTGCTGGATAGCCTACCTCTTCACTCGCTTGTTTCATGCCAGCTATCGCTATCGATGGTATGACCTTGAAAACTACGAGGCGGCCTGCGCGTCATCGCAAAGCGGTCATCCCGTGATCGCCTGTTGGCACCAAAACGCTTTACCCAGTGTGCTCGCGCATGCCCATCGGCGGCTCGGCATCGTCGTTAGTCGATCTTTTGATGGTGAAATCATATCCTCTGTCGCCGCTCGCTTTGGGATTGCCAGCGCCCGGGGCAGCTCTCACCGGGGTGGCTTGGAAGCCTTGCGCGATATCATCAAACTCATCAAGAGCGGGCACGAAGCCGGCATTACAGTCGACGGTCCGACGGGACCTCTCCACAAAGTCAAACCAGGAGTCATTTCCATCGCTTCGCTGACGGGCAGTACCGTCCTGCCCTTTCTGGCAGTCGGCCTGCGCTCCTGGCATTTTTCAAGTTGGGATAAATTTCGGCTTCCCAAACCCTTTACGCGCATCATCTGCATCTACGGAACGCCCATTCCCGTCGCCAGACGCATAGATAAAGATGAGCAAGCGCGTCTCGCCTTTCAGCTCGAAGAAGCCTTGATGATGCTTGAGCAAAAGGTCAGCACATGGCGCGCACAAGGCCTTCCCTATGCCGCTGTTCATCGCGGCTTAAGGCCCAGTGTTAGGGAAAAGAACGTCTAAGACCTAGGCTTATCCCCCAATCGGGGCTGTTATAGAGCCAAAAAATATTTTCGATCAGCGTCGCTTCGAGAAAGACTTTTTCCCAGTGGAGTCGGTAACCCAATTGTACTTCGTATGAGTTGCGGCTCATCTGTCCCAAGTCTCTGAAGACTGGCTGATAGACCATGAGCTGACCGACGATTTCCTGATCGGGAAGAAACGTCTGAACAGCCCCGATAGCCCACCCCTTCTGCTGATTGATCGTCGCAACCTCGATCGCATCATCAGTATCAAAATAGAGCTGGGTAAACGCTGCATAAGCAGCTCCATAATCCCAAGGATAACGGACGTTCAGCTGGATACCGCGATCGCGTGCTCCGGTAGAATAAGGGGTCCCATGGGCCATTTCATAGCTGCCGAAAACCGTTGTCCCCACCTCAAAAGGCGCCGTCAACTCGCGAAACAGCATGAAGCTGACATCCGCATTGATCTGATCGCTGATCGATCGGTTGAGATCAGTTTGACTGAATTCAAGGTCATAATCAGGGATTTTGAAGACGGTATGATTCTTCCCGGCATCGAGCCGCCCGTCTTGATTGATTCGGAAGATATCGTGAAAAGTGATCGCAATCTGATCGGTTTGGGTATGCGCAAAGCTTCGCGATGTGAATCCCAGCCCGAACCGACAAAAGCTCGAGAGAAACATGTAAATATGCGCACGATCGTCGATCACTTCAGCGTCGACAAGATAGCGCTTATCCTGAGCCCAGAGATTGGCATAGGTGCGGGACATTTCGATGCCGGCAACTGGCTGCGCGGGGAAGGTTCCGTAGATGGGTGGACTGAGGCGAAAGAGATTGCCGACCGCCTCGGAGCGAACCATGAGAGGCTCGCCGCTTTGAGCCAGCGCAGGACTCGCCGACAAGCAAAGCAAAACAAGGCAAGCCTTCTGCTTCACGCGGTCGGATTGGAGAGGTCGCAGGAGGTTGAAAGCCAAAGCTCGCATGCATCCATTCCCACTGCGCATGATGCGCATTGAGCGCCGCAGGTGCGGGATCATATGATTCAGACGGAAAAAGCTCGTTTGACGAGGCTAGGAATCCGCTTGCCCATGCTCAGCATTTCGCCAATTGAGGGCCGAGCCGCCTTCAGCAACACGGGACCTGCAGCGCGGGCAAAGGAAACTTCAGGATCGATCCCACGCGCGAGACCCTCAATCGTCAGCAGACTTTTCGCCATCAGCAACAAACCATCGGGAAGTTCTATACCCAATCGCTGAGACCCACTGAGGCTCGCTTCCAGAAGTTCTTCGAGGGAAGCCTGAGTCCCTGCTTCCTTATGCATGGCAAGCAGTTGACCCACCTTGCGTATTTCGTATTCGACGCTCGAACGGTCGAGCGTCTCACCGCCTTCTTCACCCATCGTTACCAAGACGTCGACAAGACGTTGCATATCTTGCATGAGGAGGGCTTTTAAAATATCCGAGATGTGACGCCGATCTCCGTCTCCCAATTCCCCGGTCAGACCCCAATCAAAGATGCCCACGCTGCCGTCATTGAGCAGCATGAGATTGCCGGCATGGGGATCACCATGAAAGATGCCTATTTCAAATACCTGAACCATGAGTTCCTGGAGAATGCGGCGCGCTAGTTTTTTTCTTTGGTCATCATTGATTTCGACTCTTTTTTCGACGACGTCGACCAAGGGAATGCCTCGAAAGCGTTCCATGATCAAAACGTTTGGAGTGCAGAAGGCGTCATGGGTGAGGGGCAAGCGCAGAATTTTCTGTTTTTTCGCATCAAGCACGTTGCGCATCTTATCGAGATTAGTCTTTTCACGATCAAGTTCTACCTCGCGACTCAAGGAACGGACCAGTTCATCGAGCTCGCGCAAGGTTCTCTTACCCAAGGCAGTCAATCTCAAAGGACGGGAAACGGCGATCACTTGCCGCAGAGCACTGAGAGTTTCCTCCAAACGACGTCGCGCATCCGGTTTGATGATTTTAATGACCCATTCTCGCCCGGCTTCATCGCGGGCCGCATGAACTTGAGCCATAGAGGCAACGCCAAGCGGATGGGGTTCCACCACAAACTCATGGTGCCAATCTGGAATTTCGGCGTCGAGTACGGCTTCAATCTCGCTGAATGGAATGGCCGGCCAAGCGCCATAGAGCCGATTCAGTTGGAGCTTTTGGGCCCATTTCTGATTATCCTCGTCTAAGCGACTGAGGGCGATCTGTCCGATTTTGCCATAAACTGGACCGAGACGATCGAGACAGGTGAGAGTGACGTCGCCGAACAGCTCGCATAGATGGTTCTCGGACCAGATAGGATCGAGGCCAGAATCCTTAAAAATTGAGCGCGCCAGACCTATAGGAAGGACCAAGGCGCTCGACCGCACGATTTGACCTTGAATAAAAAGGAGTTCCTTAGCGAGAGCAAGGTGGCTCGGCGCTTTCTCAGCATGACCTATATTTTTGCCTGCGAGGTTCATATGAGACGCTCCAAAAAAATCCTCTCGCACCCTGAACCGAAACGAGGTCAGTGGTCTGCTGAAGAAGCTGTTTTCTGATACGGGATTTCAAGAATATAATAGCATAGAGCTTCAGAGCCTCGGGATGGGCAGGTTTTGTCCTACGTGAGCCTCTCCCCTTTAAAAAGGATCCACCCAGCATGACATTGAAAACCAAAGAGGATATCGTCGAGAATTGGCTGCCACGGTATACGGCTACACCTCTTGAAGAATTTGGCAAATATATCCTTCTGACCAATTTTTCCGATTATCTGCGCCGCTTCTCTCTTCGATTCGGCCAGCCGATCAAAGGTATCGATCGGCCCATGCAGACTTGCTCAGATGGCAAGAACTTGACGATGATCAACTTTGGGATAGGCTCGGCCAACGCCGCGACCATCATGGATCTTTTGAGTGCCGTTAAGCCCAAAGGTGTACTTTTTCTAGGCAAATGTGGGGGTCTCAAAGATACGACGGAGATTGGCCATTTTATTTTGCCCATCGCGGCGATTCGCGGCGAGGGAACCTCAGACGATTACTTGCCTCGCGAAGTGCCGGCGATGCCTTCCTTCAAACTCCATAAATTTATATCTGAAAAAATCGTCGAAGCCGGCATGGACTACAGAACGGGCGTTGTGTACACGACCAATCGCCGCGTCTGGGAACACGACGAATCGTTCAAGAAGCGCCTGCGTGATCTCCGCGCTATCGCCATCGATATGGAGACGGCCACCATTTTCACCTGTGGTATCGCCAACGAGATTTCTCGCGGCGCCCTCCTTTTGGTGTCGGACGTGCCGACGACTCCGGAGGGAGTGAAGACTGAGGCCAGCGACAAACGCGTCAGCGAACGATTTGTTGACCTTCACATCGAGATCGGCATAAAAGCAATGACCGATATTGAAGAAAAAGGTGAGAAGATCAAACACTTCCGCTATTGATGGCAGGGCACGCTTCATGGGTCGAGTACCCCAAATTAACGACGGTTTTCAAAACGCTTATGCACATGCCTCCTTTTCGGAATAAGTCTTGGTGGCTTAGAATCGTCGGCCTCGCTGGGAGCCTCACTGCCCTTGCCTGCAGCCTTCAAACCGCTGCGGCCCAAACGCCCTCTTCTCGTCCCGTTTTTCTCCTCGAAGCCGTTGACGTCAAAGGTAGCGAACGATTGCCTGAGGGTTTTCTCGCCGACGAACTCGGATTGAGTCCCGGGCAGAGAATCAATGAAGAAGATCTCGACATAGCTCGCACGCGACTTCTCGGCAGTGGACTCTTTCAATCGGCGCAGTTCTTCCTCAGCAAAGGCCAGGCGCAGGATCGGGTCCGGCTGGTCATCGAACTCGAAGATGACTCCGGGGTCTTAGGTCCTTGGGCGTGGGGTTCGAGTATCGCTGTCCTTCAAGAACAGAACACCGACACGTCCCTTCGCAATCCCAACCAGATCGATCCCTATGGGATCAAAGCGCAGATAGTCAGCCGGAATCTTTTGCGGCATCTGCATCGCGCAGCAGTGCAGATCGATATGGATGGCAAGGGCATTCTGAGAGGAGCTCAGTTTGCCTATGGTTTTCCGCGTTTTTCAGCTGAAGATGCTCAATTTGATGCGAGTATGGAAGGCACCGATGGCGTCTGGCGATACTTTGAAGTCCTTGGCTTTGGGACCAAAGGCCATTTGACTTGGACACTGGATCGACTGACCGCAGGTTCCTTCGAATACGGCGTCGCCTTGTTTTCGAATCAGGAAAAGCACATGCGATTGCCTGGTTTTCCCGATGCAATCGTCGGACCGCGCGTGGGACTTAGAAAGGAGACGCGGCTGCTGAGCTTTCGAACCAGCAGCGGTTACTCCTATACGATGGCCGCCCTCCTGACGACGGAAGGTCTCCGCCACATGGCTTTTGAGCTCGGCGGCGCCTACTCGACTGAACCCTGGTCCCAGGCTTCTCTGACTCTGCAATCAGAAAATCTCAGTGTCGGCGGCCTTTCTCTCAGCAGCCGCCATTCTTTGCGTCTGGAGCAGGCTCTACCCGTCTGGCACATGGCCAGCGATCCCTTGCTCTACTTGCAAGGTCTTTGGGGTCACGATACCTATCGAGAGGTCAACTATGCGGGAACCGAATGGAAAGTCGGTCTCCGCTTTCATAGCGCAGGTTTTATCGCTGATCTAGGTCTCACCTACAGCCTTATTCCGCATCTGTTGAAAGAGATGCGAAACGGCGAGGTTCAGCCATGAATTCTCTGCTGGTCTTTCTCCTCTTGGCTTTACTGCCCCAGGGCCGCGCTTTCTCTCAGTCGAACGTCCGCCTCGCATGGCAACAAAAACCTCAGCTGGCGCTGGCCATTGATGTGGCGAACCTTCTCACGCCTCAGCAGAAAAAACTGCTTTATTCTGGATTGAGCGCCTTGAGTCATTTTGAAATTCAAAGCCGCGATCGAGACGGCAGCACGGCTCTGCTTTTTGTGAGTGAGTGCACTCTCAAATACAATCTTTGGGAAGAGCGCTTCGAGCTACAGCAGCTCACGCAGGGCTCGATGGCTCTCCAAGCTTTCGATGACTTCGCCCATCTCTGCCTGATGGCTCAGCTCAGCAGCCCATCGAGCTTTCAGCGCATCACGGAATCCGGCAGTCACATCGAGATCCTCATCGATGTCGCTCAGGTTTCTCCCGCCTTTGCCGCCGACGTGCGGCGCTGGCTGATCGAACAGCAATCGGGTGTGATGCGCGGTCTTTTCTCCCACATGCTCGGGGAGTTGCAGCTCAGCGAATCAATCAAGCTCAGCGTCGTCGCCCCTCCATTGAGCGCGGGAGACAAACGATGAAATCGATGGTAAAAAGGAAAAGGCCTGAACGGATTTTAGCCTGGTATCAAACCACGGTTTTTCGAGCTTCTTGTCTCGCTATATTGATCGTCCTCGGAGGTTATCTCGGTAGTGCCCTCAGTCTCAGGCAAGCCCTCAAGGGATTGGCCACGCTCGCTTATGACGAAGAGCTGACGGCAACCATGGAGGCCTACCTACAGACGCTCAAGCAATTAGATGATGAGCTGCGAACGCAGGTCCTGCAGAATCTTCGCCTCAATGCGCCGCCTCAGGGCTGGTCTCAGCTTAACGAAACCGAGCTACGACAAAGACTCGATGAGGCCGGCATTGGCGCTTTGATGCCGGCCAAGGATCTCCCGATCAAAAAAGCAACCGAGCTACCGACCGGCTCAGGTGCCATCGATCTTGCCTGGACGTCCCGCACCGAGCTTAGGCTAGGCTCCTATCTCGTTCCCATCGAACTCAGCGCCACGCGCAAGCGTTTTGATGAAGTGAGCAAACTCAAACAGCGCTATGAATTGATTGGTGGAACCTGGGACCAAGAGATAGCTCCCTCGCTGTTTTTAACCCACCTCTTCATTTTGATCGGCACCACGCTGCTCATCGGCACTGTCCTTCTCGTCCTCGTGCGCCGCTACATCAGCGATGCGCAGAAGGTTTTGAGCGGGTTCCGTCGCTGGTCTGAGATCGATTCGCAGTTTCGACTGCCCCTGGCTCTCTCGGGCGAGATGGGGGTGATCGCCGCCCAGTTCAATGAGATGGCCGATGAAGTGGCAGCCAATCGCCGACGTTCCCTCTCCCTGGAAAAGATTGCTTCCTGGCAGACGATGGCACGAAAGCTAGCCCATGAAATCAAGAATCCCCTGACGCCGATTCAAATGATGGTCTCGCAGTTGAAGCGAAGCTATCGAGGCGAAGATCCGAACTTTGAGAGATTGCTCGCCGATGCTACCACCATCATCACCGAGGAAGTTCAAACTCTACGGCGCATGGTCGATCATTTTTCCCAGTTCGCGCGACTCCCTGATCCACAGTTTTCTCCTGCCGATCTGATTCCCGTCTGCCAGCAGGTGATAGAAATGCAGCAAACAGCCTTTCCGCAGCATGTTCTGTCTTTTAACTCGCCGCTCGCGAGCGCCCCTTTATCGATGGATAGCCAATTGATCAGGCAGATGCTCAGTAATCTAGTCAAGAATGCAGCCGAAGCCAGTCAAGATCGCAGCGCTCAGATTGCCCTTTCGCTCTCCCTCGAAGCCGGAATCTATCGCCTGGATGTCAGTGACGATGGTCCAGGTATATTGGAGGCTGATATCAATCGGATATTTGAAGCGTATTTTACCAGCAAACACACCGGCCCTCAGCCGGGTATGGGACTCGGATTGGCCATCTGTCAAAAGATTGCGCTTGAGCACAAAGGCGATCTCACCGTTATCAGCCGGCCCGGTGCAACAGTGTTTACAATTCTTCTGCCTATCACACCGGTTTAACTCGAATCCGACCCCCGAAAAGCGGTTCACAATGTCACTGACAGCGCTCGTGCGATGGTCTAAGGTACCGCTGCATGTGTTGATCATTTTCTCGACTCGTTACGAAGAGATCGCCTTTTTTTAAATGAATTATCGGTCGTTTTGACGTCCAAAGTTCGTGTCAACTGACAGGAAAGATTCGCATGGAAGAAGCCGCTCTCACGCCGCGTTCGCATATTCGCAATAGTCGCATCTTGGTCGTCGACGATCATCGCAATATTCGCCTCAGTTTGCGCCTAGCTCTGAGCGAAGAAGGAGCGCAGATCAGTGAAGCGGAGACCTATGCGCAAGCCCTGATACACGCGGGCAAATTAACGATACCTAACTCATTTCCCTTCGATGCCGTCCTACTCGACCTAAGACTGCCCGATGGCAACGGACTCGACTTCCTTAAGGTTTTGAGTCTCCACGGACTGGCTTCGCGCGTCATCATCATCTCGGGTGAAGGAACGGTTAAGGAAGCGTATCAAGCGACTCAAATGGGCGCCTTTGATTTCATTGAGAAGCCCTTTAGTCCCGAACGTGTCCTGGTCAGTCTCGGCCGCTGCCTCGATTTCAACCAGATTCAAAAAGCTCATGACAAGCTGAGTCTAGAGGTCCTTAAAGGCCAGGAAATCATCGGCAACAGCGAATCAGTCGTCCAATTGCGCAAGCTGATCAGTCGAGTCGCGGCTACTCACAGTCGCGTTTTGATCCTCGGTGAAAGCGGAACGGGTAAAGAACTCATTGCCCGCAGCCTGCATCGTCAATCTGATCGGCGCGACCACGCTTTGATCAAAGTCAATTGCGCGGCAATTCCGCAAGGCTTGGTGGAGAGCGAATTATTCGGTCATGAAAAAGGCGCCTTTACAGGAGCCATTCGCAGTAAAAAGGGCTTTTTTGAACAGGCCGATCAAGGGACTCTCTTTCTCGATGAGATTGCCGAACTCGATCTCAATGTTCAAGCCAAGCTGCTCCGCGTCCTCCAAAGCGGAGAATTGTCGCGCGTCGGAAGCGATAAGACCATGCAGGTCGACGTCCGCTTGATCGCTGCCACACATCGCGATTTAGAGGGAATGATAGAAGCCGGTCAGTTTCGGGAAGACCTTTACTACCGCCTGAACGTCGTGACTCTCCATTCGCCACCTCTCCGCGAACGAGGGGCGGATATTCAAGCCTTGGCGCAACATTTTCTCACGCAAGCCTGTGAAGAGCATTCGATCGGCAGCCGCACCCTCGGCGCTAAGGCGCTCGAACAGATCTCTGCCTATCATTGGCCAGGTAATATTCGGGAGCTCAAAAATATCCTCGAGCGCGTCGTCATTCTCAGCGAAAGTGAAGAGATCGACGAAATTGCTGACTTGCGACCTAAGATTCGGCAACAGGTACCGGCTCAGAAGACCGAACTTCAAGCCGAAAGACCTCGGCCGCGCGAATCGAGTGAGGATCGCTTTTCCTTCGACACGCACGTGGTTCCGTGGGAGGAATTGCATCAAGGACTGGACCGGAGCTACATCAAATTCATCCTGAATCGCAGCAAAGGCAATGTCAGCGAAGCCGCTCGCATCCTTTGCCTGGAGCGAGCTTACCTCCATCGCCTGATGAAAAAGCTCAATATTCAGCGTGATGTCGTCGTCAGCGACTGATGAGAAGGCGAAGGAAACGCAGGTCTGCTTGTCTTTTGACCAGAAATCACTTAAAGCTGAATATTCCATCTAAGAATCGAGAGGTATAGTAATAATGGCTGAGTTAATCCCCACTCTCACTTCCATAGCCGCCGTCGTTTGTTTTGTCTTCGCCCTCCTGGCTCGTCGCCGCCAGCTCGAGACCCAGGCTTTGCTCACGGACGCGGCCTTGCGCCTCGAGAATGCCCAAAAGCAAAGTCGTCACTTCGAACAATCGGCTAAAACTCAGCAAGATCAGTTCGAGCGCCTGCGAGCGCAGGCGGGCCAGATGGAAAAATCACTCGAAGAAAGCAAAGCTCGTCTTTCCGATCGCACCGTAGAGTGGAACAAGCTCAAGGAAGAACGCGATGCGATCAGCGAGCGCGCGACCCTGCAAAGAGACCATCTGGACGAGCAAGTACAGGTCCTCACCCAGCAACTGTCCGAAGCGATTCGCGAGAAGAAGTCAGCGATCGAGGACATGCAAAAGCTGCAAAAGGAAATCGGCGAAAAAGCTAACCAACAAGCCGATATTCTCCGCAATCAGTTGAAAGAGACCCAGCAATCTCTGCAGGCGGTGCGACGCGAGAAAGGGCAGCTAGAGGCCCAATTCGAAAAGCTCAAAGAACAGTCGGGACTGGTCAAGCCAGAAGAACTCAAACGATACAAACTCAAAGTGCTGCGCCTCGAGCAACTTTACACCAGCATGCGTGGCCTCCGTGAGATGGCTGAAGAGCGCAATCGGAACTGGGAAACCGCTTTACGTTCCTTTGCAGAATATATTCTAGAAGTGCCGATGGCCGCTGCGAACCGCCCACCTCTCGGACCTCTCGTCGGCGCTGCCCTGGAAAAAATAGGCGTCCAGTTGGTCGACGATAACGCTGCCGATCCCCATGCCGAGGCGACAAGCGATAGTTCCCTTTCTGATCTTGATGCGAGCCTGCATAACACGGTAGCAAGCGATGACCTCATGCCGGTGCAGCTCTGATCTATGTTGAATCAATTCGATAGCCCTGAAAGCCCCAGCGATGCCTGGGCGCTCCTCAGCCCGCAGCTCAGTCCGCAGCGGCGTGCCCGAATGGAGCGCGTTGCCCATATGCGGACGGATTATGTACGTCTTGCCCTCCAGGACGTTCATGACCCGCACAATATCGGCGCCTGCCTGCGATCGGCCGAAGCATTCGGCATTCAAAACGTCGACTTGATCAATGCCTATCAAAAGTTCGCGAAAGCCTCCTCCGTTGGACGGGGTGCCCGCTACTGGCTCGACATTCACAAATTCACCAGTATTGATATCTATTGCCACGAACTCAAAAAGCGCGGCTATCGCTTGGCCGCCGCCTATCCGGGCGATGGTCAGATTCCATTGAACGCCATACCGGTCGATCAGCCCTTGGCCTTGGTTTTCGGGAATGAACATGCCGGACTCGATGGGGGCTGGTTGCCTCATATCGACTACCGCTTCTCCATTCCGATGTATGGGATGGTCGAGAGTTTCAATATATCCGTGTCGGTTGCTCTCAGCCTTTTCGATCTTCAGCAAAGATGTCGCGCTGCAGTACCTGCCGGACGTTTTTTGCTGCCCACCGGCGATCAACAAAAACTCCTCAATCGCTGGGCTTGCCAGCAAAGCCATGATGCCGCCCGTGAACTGGCTCGCCTGCGCGCGGCACCAGGCAAAACCTGAGACCTTATCCGCGCCATGCCAAAGCCCTTACGAGTCTTTCAGTGGATTCACCGCAAAGCTTTTGCTAAACCATTGTAGAATCCCTTAGACCTCGTCGTGAAAGGTGTGACCTTTGAGATACTGGCGCTTCTGGCTTTACAGCCTGTTCTGTCTGATCACCACGGCCTGCATAACTCCCGTCTCCGTTCCCTTTGGGCTGCAAAAGGACTATCTCGCGCACATCCCAGCGCGTATTGCTATCCTCCCCTGTCGTATTTGGCCCCAAGGCGCATTATTTCCGGGGCAAGAAAAAACCGAATTGCCCGCCGATCAAGTCCAAGCCAATTGCGATCAGTTCGACAAGTTTATTCTTGCTGGCTTCGACGGACAGCCCTTTATGCGGGGCATCAGTCCGCGCGTCGTCAAAGCCTTGATCGAAAAAAGCGAACAGCCTGATCTTCTGAACGATCTCAATCAACTCTGGTTCAGGCCTTCTCAAGTCTGTGAGGCCTGTCAGCAGCCCGGCGCGTATTACCAGCAAGTGATTGCGCCTCGCTCAGATTGGAGAACTTGGTTGAGCTCGCTCAGTCGCACGGTTTCAAGCAGCGATGCCGTTCTGCTGCCGATGCTTCTCGCCGTCTCAACGGAAAAGGTTGACGATCACGGTCTTTTCTACATGCGAAGAGCCGCTCAAGTCGCGCTCCTCCTGATCGACTCTAATAACGGACAGTTGATTTGGATAGGAGGTCGTGAGGCTGAAATCCGTCTACTGCTGAAGGATGACAAGGGCGAAGCTAAGCCGGAGCAAATCCCTCCTTGGGACGAATTGTGGAAGAGGGTATTTGTCGACGATATGTGGCTGCAGTTTCCAGGACGACAGTCCTGAATGACGAAAGGTTAAAGCATGCTCGAAACCAACGATAAACGTCAGGCGTCCTTTGATCGCCTGATCCAGCTGAGAAGTGAAGCGGCAAAGGGCGGCGGCGAGGACAAGATTGTCGCCCAGCACAAGAAAGGGAAAATGAGCGCTCGCGAGCGCATCCATTTCCTCTTGGATCCTGGTTCTTTCAACGAGCTCGATGCCTTCGTCACGCACGATTGTCAAGACTTCGGCATGCCGGAGAAACAAGTTCTGGGCGATGGCGTCATTACCGGTTACGGCACGATTGACGGCCGATTGGTCTATCTTTTTTCGCAGGACTTTACGGTTTTTGGCGGCAGTCTCAGCGCAGCATTCGCAAAGAAGATCTGCAAGGTCATGGATATGGCGCTGCGCAATGGAGCGCCTTTCATTGGACTCAACGATTCAGGTGGTGCGCGCATTCAGGAAGGCGTCGCCAGTCTCGGCGGCTATGCTGATATCTTCTATCGCAATGTGCAAGCCTCCGGTGTGATTCCTCAGCTCTCCGTCATTCTCGGCCCCTGCGCTGGAGGAGCGGTTTATTCACCGGCGATGACCGACTTCACCTTGATGATCGATAATACCAGCCACATGTTTATCACCGGCCCTGAGGTGATCAAGACGGTGACGGGTGAGGAAGTGACCTTCGAAGAACTGGGAGGCAGCCAAACTCACAGCGCACAAAGCGGCGTCTGCGATCTCAGACAGCCATCCGAAGCAGAAGGTCTTTTAGCGCTCAAGAAAATGCTGAGCTTTATTCCATCGAACAACCTTGAAGAAGCTCCTTTCGTCCCTCTGGATGCCCAGGCACTCACCAAGGTGGAGCAAGCGCAGACAAGCCTGCGGACTCTGCTGCCGGACAATCCGAACCAGCCTTACAATATGAAAGATGTGCTTGGTATCATTCTGGATCCCGATTCGTTTTTCGAGATGAAGGAAGAATACGCACCAAACATGATCGTCGGCTTCGGCCGCCTCGGCGGGCGTTCGGTCGGTATCGTCGCGAACAATCCCAACCACCTCGCTGGCGTTCTCGATATCGATGCTTCGGTGAAAGGAGCGCGTTTTGTGCGCTTCTGCGATGCCTTCAACATTCCGCTTTTGACCTTCGTCGATGTTCCCGGCTTTCTGCCCGGAACCGACCAAGAAAAAGGCGGCATTATCCGGCACGGAGCTAAGCTACTCTATGCCTTTAGCGAAGCCACTGTTCCGCGTCTGACCGTCATCACCCGGAAGGCTTACGGCGGGGCTTACGATGTGATGAACTCCAAACACATCGGTGCCGACCTCAACCTCGCCTGGCCGCAGGCCGAGATTGCTGTGATGGGACCTGAAGGGGCTTGCAATATTATCTTTCGGAGTGAGATTCATGCATCGGCGCACCCGGAAGCGACGCGAAAAGAACTGGTAGCGAACTATTCGCAGAAGTTTGCGACGCCTTACGAAGCTGCCAAGAGAGCTTATATTGATGCCGTGATCTTTCCTGAGGAAACGCGTCGTTGGTTGATCGATGGTCTCAAAGCCAGTCAGAATAAGCGCGTGGAAGCTCCCAAGCGGAAGCACGGAAATATTCCCCTTTAAGCGCCGGTATGTTGGGCCTTCGTCAGGCTGAGCAAAGGAATTTTATGTCTAAACCGCTCTTTAAAAAAGTCTTGGTGGCCAATCGCGGCGAGATCGCTTTGCGTATCATGCGTTCTCTTCGCGACCTCGGAATACCGAGCGTTGCTGTCTATTCAGATGCCGACTCCCTGAGTCTTCATCGCAAGTACGCTAACGAGGCGATTCGTTTACCGGGCCGCACCTCGACGGATACTTACCTGAACATCCCCGCTCTCATCGCTGCCGTCCGCAGCTCGGGGGCCGATGCGGTCCATCCGGGATATGGATTTTTGTCGGAAAACTCTGGTTTTTGCGCAGCCGTAGCCCAAGCTGGGGCGACTTTCATCGGCCCTTCAATCGAAGCGATGCATCTGATGGGCGACAAGGTCGAAGCCAAAGCTCTGATGCGCAAACACAAGGTGCCTGTCGTACCGGGTAGCGAGGGAGCCCTCGAACGCTGGGAAGATCTGCAAACGGTGGCCCATCATATCGGCTACCCCTTGATCCTCAAAGCCGCTGCCGGCGGCGGGGGACGGGGGATGCGCATCGTTCGCGCTGACAGCGAACTCAAAGAGGCCTATGAAACCTGTCGTCGCGAGGCTCTCTCCTACTTCGGCAACGACATGGTCTTCACTGAACGCTATGTGAACAATCCACGACATATCGAAGTTCAGGTTCTCTGTGATGGCAAGAAAGGCGTTCACCTCTTCGAACGCGATTGTTCGATCCAAAGACGGCATCAGAAATTGATTGAAGAAGCTCCGAGCCGCTTTCTCGATCAGGAGCATCGGGAAAGGCTAGGGGAAATCGCCGTCCGCGCTGCACTTGCCGCCCACTATGAAGGCGTCGGCACCGTTGAATTCATCTGCGAATCGCCTGACCGCGCCTATTTCATGGAGATGAATACGCGCATCCAGGTCGAGCATCCAGTGACGGAAATGATCACCGGTGTGGACTTGATTCGCGAGCAGATCATCGTCGCTGCGACGCAGAATCTGACTCTCAAACAAAGCGACATCAGCATCCGCGGTTGGTCCATCGAAACAAGAATTAACGCCGAAGATCCGGCTCAAGGCTTTATGCCTGGTCCTGGTCAGATACAACATTTGCATCTTCCTGCCGGGCCGGGCCTCCGGATCGATACCCATATCTATCCAGGCTATACAATACCCGCAGAATATGACTCCATGGTGGCCAAGTTCATCAGCTACGGCGCGACCCGCGAAGAAGCTATTCAGCGCATGCAAAGAGCCCTGAGCGAATTTGAATGCGAAGGCATTCCGACGACCGCCAAGTTTCACGAGATTGTGCTCAAGCATCCGGCGTTTCTCTCCGGAGAATTTGATACGGGCTTCATCCAGACCTATCAAGCCGAACTCGACCAAGCTTTGAAGAGTTCAAGTCCAGATCCGGTCTATGGCCCGCTCTTGGCGGCAACTCAGGCTCAATTGCAGTGTGATAGACGGACAGAGAGGGAAAATCAGGTTCCCCTCCCGTCGCGTTGGCAAGAAAAAGCTCGTCTCGATAGCACGCGCAAGAACTAGCGAATGGAAAAAAATTATGAAATGGGTCAGCAAAACCAAAGATATTGATGTCACTCTTCCCGATACGATCAGTCCGGGCCTCTGGACCCCGGCCCAAGTCGGCCGTGAAAGCTGGGAAATCTGTTGGGAACCTCTTCTGCGTACTGTGTTCGCACGTCGCGATG
>CANJJY010000016.1 GCA_947474445.1 Oligoflexaceae bacterium | reverse complement strand
TACGGCTGCAGCATCGGACGCGCCAAAACTTCTCGCAAGGAGAGGAATAATAGGGATAAAGAGACCAAAACCGACGAGATCGAGGAAGATCGTCAAAAAAACGGCCGAGAGAACCTGTTTTTGCATCTTTCGTACGCCATCGACCGCCGCACCTGTCTCTGCCTGCTTCTGCTTCCGCTTCACTTCGCTCCTCCCGTCGAGACCACCCGAAGTAGCAGCTCTAACAGAGAAAGCTACTCGGCGGCAAAGCCAAAGCCGCCATCGCCTCACGCGGAACTCAAGGGCTGGGCTTCGGTGTCAGATAATTGATGAGCTTATCACGTCTTGTATCTCCAGGTTGAGCATCAACTTTAGCGACAATCTCTCCGGCTCCAGCCGGTACGCCGGTTCCGCCTTTTGCTGCAATTTCTTCCAGATTATTCAGAATAACTTCGACATCGGCTGGAGTCATGTCCTGCAGCCGCGAGATATCGAGGGCGCCATCAACGGTCACCTCGGTAAACTGATTGAGATACATAATTGCATAGCTCGTTTGATAAAGCTCAAGCTGGAGCGCCGCGCCGGAAGCATAGGAAATTTCATCATTGTTGCGATCGCGATGATCTTCGGGCATGGCCAAAATGACAATTTTCGCCTGCAGCATCGAGTTTAGTTGTTCGGCCGTCGGATCGGGCGGAAGAAAGGCGTTGAGGCGATCGAGCAAAGAAGTCGATCCTTCCGACCCGATATTGGCGGTCGCCGCAGCGACGATATCAAAGCCAGCTGCCCCCGCATATGCGGCGGCTAGATAAGGGAAAACGGGGTAATCGTCCGGTACATCAGCGAGGTGGCTCGAATAAAGTTCAATCGCCAGCGGATAGTCCTCTTCATCGAGAGCCTTGCGGGCTTTCTCGAGGGGAGTGAGCTTAACGTAGGAAGTGGCTCTGCTTTGAGTGCCGCAACCGACCTGTACTAAAGAGCTGCAAACCGACAAAATCAGCACAGCAAAACTCAAAGTCCAGTGACACAAAGATTGCCGTCCACGGTGCATCGCCACTCTCCTAAAATCCAAGGCTGGTATAGAGCATCACCAGATTTCTTTGTTTTTCTCCGGGGTATTGACCAAGTTCTCGCCCATAAGCGGTCAATCCGATCTTGAAAAGGAATGCATCGAGGCGCAAACCAACGGTGGGAATTCCCTGGTAAAGGCCGACGGCAAAACCGAGGCGCTGCCTGATCATGAGGCGAGCACCCATATAAATTTTCTTAAACGTCTTCTCTTCAGTATAGGCGTTAGCTGCATCGCGATAGTCGAGGGAAAGATGCAACACTTCCGTCGAACCATGGATGGCCAATCCTAATCCCGTATGGATGGTCTGGGGAATCGTCTCTTGCCCATTATCGATATGGGTACCGCCCAGGTCTTCGACCTTAAGACCTAAACTCAAATCGACCGTCGGATTTTGCCAGAGAAAAAGAGAACCGACATCACCGCCCATTCCCTTGCCATATTTGAGATCGCCTTTTAAGGCTTGAGGATCTTCAGCGAATTTCTTTATTTTTTCCTGATCGGCTAAAGGGACCAGGATGGACGGTTCGCCGACAAAGATATACTTGGCGGTCATACCCACAGAAAACCACCGGGTTGGTCTGGTCGCAAAACTTAAAAGGCCACCGCCATAGGCTTCCACACCAAATTCAATGGCAGGAAGGCCCCCGTCGGCAAAGCGACTTCCTGCGGCATCGACTTCGATGCGGTCAAATACACTGAAGGCAAAATTCTTATTCAAAAGACTTAAAGTTGCCGTTTGTCCCAAGTGCAAAGATCGACTCAGAAGGGTGTTGGCGACGTTACCTTGATCCCCTTCGCCCAATTTGGTCGATTTTGAATTCGCTAGATTGGTATCCGCGATCACCCCGAGTTGCAGCCCGATCCATCGCACATAGGCGCCTCCTAAGGGCAGGAGGGCAGGATTCGCAAAGACAATTCCCTCTTGACTCGCGCGCGTCAGAGTCGTTCCACCAGACGCTAGATCAAAAGGCTCGGTATAAATTAATTCGCTCGAATTCTTTGCCCATAGCGCGTCCCAACCGGCCGAAAACCAGATGAGAAGAACCATCAAAGTGCTGCGTAGAAATCGATTCATACCGCCCCTGCCTCAGACCAGGCCTATCCTTTATTCGTATCGGCTGGGGCTTGAGGTGGCATGAGCAGTGAGATAGGCGAGCTTGGGCATGGTGGGCTGTGGTTAGTTTGTGCCATAATAGAAAAGCAATTTCCTTGAAGGCCGAGCCGCGAGGAGGCGTCCTGTGTTCCGTATCTTCCTTAAGAAAAAGCTCTATTCTGGGGCAAATCCCAAAACCGGCAAAGATAGCGAGAAGAACAATCGCTATAAAAATCGCCGGGCTTTTGAGCGATATCACGTCGAACATCTGACCGTCATGAATGATCAAGATATCCTCGTCATGCGCGATCTATCGGCTAAGGGCTTTAGCAGTGATGTATCGGAACGAGCCTATGATCGCTTCGATTTGAATGACATCTATGCGGCGCGGATGCGTTACCACGGAGAAGTGCACGACATCTCGGTGAAGGTCGCCTGGAAAAACGAAAGGGCCGTGGGTTTCGAATTGCATCAACCTGATGTCGACACGCTATTTTTCTTTCAAAAGCTGATCCGGCCCGTTCAACTCGCTCAATCCATGACCGTTGTCGATGCTGCTTTTATGCGGGATCAGCATGCGGGTATGCTGTGGTTTCACGGGGAAGGGGCGGACCTTCATCTTTGGCAAGGCGAGGATGAGGCGGGGCTTTCGGCCTGGCGCCTAATCGCAGATGATCAAGTGGTGGAATGGTCACGGGCCAGCGGCCTGAGAACAGGACGGGTCGAGAAGACCACGCACACCGATCTCGGCATCCTCGAGCCAGGACAAAATCATCATGCGATCGATAAGCACACAAACCCCGATCGCCTGCGCTTTGCCATCGACTTGATCAGCGCCTTGCCATTCTCTGAACGCAACGAGCTCGAAAAAACCATCGAAGAATCCCAAGCCTCCTGACCGCAGAATCGGGACGCAGCTTTGCCTTGTCTCTCCGGCCCTGAGTCGGTAGAGTCCCGGTGCATGGCTCTTTGATTCTTCCCGAGGTTTTCATGAGATCCCGCTCCAGATTATCCAAGGTCCCGACAGAAAAGAGGATTTTGCAGGTCACCATCGATGCCGTGGCATTTGGGGGCGATGGTATCGCGCGACAGGATGGCAAAGTCATCTTTGTCGCCGACAGTATTCCCGGTGAAGTGCTCAAAGTCACCCTCATCGAAGACAAGGAGCGCTTTGCGCGGGGTGAAGTCAGCGAGCGCCTCCAGCCCGCGCCTTACGCAAAGCCGAGCCCCTGTCCCTATGCCTCTCGCTGCGGAGGTTGCCAGTGGCTGGAAGTCCCCGCCGAACAGCAGTTGATGTGGAAGAAAGAATTTATCGCTTCGGCTTTGCAGCGGATCGGCAAACTCGAGGTTCCGGCCGATCTCACCGTCACCGCTTCACCGGCGGCAGGTGGCTATCGCAATCGCATCAAGATCCGCCTCCTCTATCGCAAAGACGGGCGCCTCATTCCTGGCTACTTTGCTAAAGGTCGCCATGAGCATGTGGCGATCGATGCCTGCTGGATTGCTGCGTCTCCTCTCAACCAAGTTTTGACTGTTCTGGCCAGCCTCTCTCTCGCCGCCCCTTTTGCGGAAAGGCTTTATGAAGTCGAGCTGCAGCATCTCGCCGATGATCTCGTCACGCTCGCCGTCGTCTCCGAAGACAGTGGGGCTTTGCGCAAAAAACTGAAGGCTGCTCTGACCGCCGCTGGTGAAAAGTCGATTCATGTCGTCATTCCGGAAGAGTCCGATGCAGCGCGTTTACTCGAAGAAGACCGGGGGCTTCGCTATTTTACCTATGCGGGTCAGTTTCAGCAGGTGAACCTCGCCGGCAATCGCTTGCTCCGCAGTTGGGTGCAGAATCGTCTCTTGAACCTCGGGGTGAAGACTGTCCTCGATCTCTACTGTGGGAGTGGGAATCTATCGCTGGGTCTCGCGGCGGCGGGAGTGAAGATTTGGGGTCTCGAAGTCTCGGGCGCTGCAATCGCCTGTGCGCAGGAGAACCTTGCCGCCAACGATGTGAAAGGTGCCATGTACGTGCGTGGGACAGCCGATCAATTGCCCGAGCTTTTCCCGAACTTGGCTGTCGATGCCGTGATCGTCGATCCGCCGAGAAAGGGCATGGCAGAGGCTCTGCCGCATGTCCTCGCTCTCGGCGCCCCGCACATCATCTACATCAGTTGCGATCCCAACACCTTGGCGCGTGATCTCAAACTGCTCGCTGCGGAAGGCTATCAGATCGAAACCTGTCTCGGCTTTGATTTCTTTCCGCAAACCTATCACGTGGAAACCGCGGTGGCTCTCAAGAAGCGCGCGGCCGCTTACTCATAACGCCAGTTTTCGCTAGGAGAATAATGATCATTTTCCAAAATGGCTTTCCTGTCCTTCTCCCTGTAAATATGCTCTCGCGAGCGCTCGAGGGGAATCTTACTAATTTCATAGGGGTCGACATAGATACAGGTGGCTCCGTTACTATTTTGCCCGAAGCTATTTGATTCTCCGGCACCCAAGTCTTCACAGACTTCAGCGAAGAGTTTTCCCTGATCATCTGTCCAAACTCCAGTCTCTTCGTTGAGAGTCGCGGTATTCGGGTTATAGCCAGGAGTTGAGTAAACGTATTTTTGATCCCTTTGGCGATAAGTCACGTTTGGGAGATAGGATTTCATGTTGGAGCCCGATGCGGTAGACGTTTCGTTCTTGTCTGGTGCACTGCATTGTGTAAGAAAAACGATGGCAAGACCTGCTTGGAGAAGAAGTACCAGCTTCTTTTTCGACTTTTCAATTCTTACCGACATACTTAATTGCTCCTGAGAATAAATTTACACCCAAAGATGTTCCTTACTTCTGCAAGCGCTGTTCCAATACAGATCGATCGATGTTTTGACCTTTTTCAGGCAGGTGCTGTGACTTGGAATTCTGTCGTAGCAGCAGTTTTGTGCCTAGTTGAGGGTTGCTAGAAACTCCTCGGCCGACTGAAGATGTTGCTGCTGCTTTTCGTTCGCCATCTTATCAAAGGTCCAGCCACCAAGACCAAGTTCGCTTAAGAAATTTCTCGAATACAGCGGGATTTTTGTGTAAGGGGAAAGTGCACAGAACTGAGCATGAACCAGCCATCAGGAGTATCCCATGCGCCGCCCGTTTCTACTTGCCCTAAGCCTTGCATTTTCAACTGCTTGCGCGACTACAACTGTCCTCAACACCACGACTCTTTCTCCCGCTGCAAAGGCTGAAATCAAGCTGAAGAAAGGCGCCAATGATAATGCGGTTGGCACGCTCGTCGCCGAGCACCTGGCTCCAGCAGCACTCCTGTCTCCCGATCGACAGGTCTATTCCGTGTGGATTCGCCAAACTGATAGTCTTCCGTGGGTCAACATGGGACAGATGCAGGTGGGCGATTCCCGAAGTGGCGAATTTCTTCTCCAAACCCCTTACGATGCCTTCGATGTCCTTGTAACGGCTGAAGCTAAGTCCACAGCTGTCTCACCCAGTGAGTTCATTGTGCTGCGTGGGCGGGCGTCGCTATAAAACCTTGAGCCTTTGCTATGAGACTGAATCACTGAGATTCCCCGTCCGGTAGGACGGGGAGATGCGTGCATAGGGAAGAGAAAACGGACTATTCAGGACTAAAGACCAAGTTCAATCTTAGCTTGCTGCAACGCAGCTTGAACGCGCAGGGGCGAAGTCCCACCGGCACTGGCCTTCCGATTCAAGACGCTCTTGATTTCAAGCGCCTGGTAAACGTCAGGCTCGACCAAAGGACTGAAGCTCAGATAATCTTTCAAGGCCATCTCGCTCAGGCTTAAGCCTTTTTTGAGCGCGAATACCACGATCTCACCGACCAGGTGATGCGCTTCGCGAAAGGGAACTCCCTTATCGACAAAGTAATCGGCGAGGTCAGTGGCGTTCATATAGCCCTTGAGAGCTTCCTGCTGCATGCGTTCGACATTGATAGTCATCGTATCGATCACAAGACGCATGACTTGAAGACAGGCCTTGAGAGTATCGACGCTACCGAACAGCGCTTCCTTGTCTTCTTGCAGGTCTTTGTTGTAGCACGAAGGCAGACCTTTGAGAGTCGTCAAGAGAGCCATCTGATGACCGATGACGCGACCCGTCTTGCCGCGAATCAATTCGAGAGCGTCCGGATTCTTCTTCTGAGGCATCAAGGATGAGCCGGTCGAGACCTGATCACCCATGCGCACCAGCTGAAATTCATCCGTACTATAGAGAATCAAATCTTCAGACAGACGGCTGAGATGCACCATGCAGAGGCTCGCCGCACTCATAAATTCAATCGCGAAGTCTCGGTCCGAAGTTGCATCGAGGCTGTTAGCCGTAATCCCTTCGAAGTCGAGCTGTTCTGCCAGAAACTTTCTGTCGATGGCGACGCTGTTACCCGACAGCGCCCCCGAACCGAGTGGCAAGACGTTAACGCGTTTTCTCGCATCGAGAAGGCGCGCGGCATCGCGCTTTAGCATCTCATAGTAAGACAGAAGGTAATGCGCCAGGAGGATAGGCTGAGCTTTCTGCAGATGCGTATAGCCCGGCATGACCACCTGCGGAAATTCCTGGGCCTTGCTAACGAGAGTCTCCTGCAGGTCTTGGATCAGAGCTACCGTCTGATCGATTTCCTGCCGCAGATACAGCCGCAGATCGGTGGCGACTTGATCGTTGCGACTCCGGCCTGTATGCAGTTTTTTGCCGAGCGCGCCCACTTTTTTCGTCAGTTCGAACTCGACGAAAGAATGGACGTCTTCGTAATGATCGCGCAGACCCTGCTCGATGAAGGTCGGATCTTTTTCCACCTGCTCGAGCAGCTCGTTGAGACCCGCACACACCAATTCCAGCTCATCGCTCCTGAAGATACCGGCGCGCTCGAGACCGCGGGCATAGGCCAGGCTGCCGAGAATATCGACCGTCGCTAGGCGACGATCGAAACTGAAGGATTCATTGAATTGAAAAAAGAAGTCATCCTGCTTTTCGCCGAAGCGACCGCCCCACAAAGACTTCGTCATATTACCCCCGTTGAGCTTTTTCAGCACCCATGCGCAAACGCAAAGCATTGAGTCGGATAAAGCCTTCGGCATCAGCCTGGTTGTAAACTTGATCGGCTTCGAAAGTCGCCAGCTGCTCGCTGTAAAGGGAGTGCGGCGAACGACGACCCATGGTCGTGATTCCACCCTTGAAGAGCTTGAGTTTCACGTCGCCCGTGACATTGTGCATCATGCCATCGATCATGCCCTGAATCGCTTTGAATTCGGGAGCAAACCAAAAGCCGTTGTAGATCATTTCAGCGACTTTGACCGAGAGCGAATCGCGTAGACGCATCACTTCACGATCGAGTGTAAGCGTTTCGAGAGCGCGATGGGCTTGGTGCAGGACGGTGACACCGGGAGTCTCGTAGACGCCGCGCGACTTCATCCCGACGAAACGATTTTCGACGACATCGACGCGGCCGATGCCGTGTTCCCCAGCGAGTTCATTCAAACGAGTCAGCAGTGCCACGGGATTCATGCCTTCGCCGTTGATGGCGACGGGAATTCCCTGCTCGAAGCTGAGGGTCAGGACCGTGGGGACATCCGGAGCGGATTCGACCGAACGGGTCATGAGAAAGATATCTTCCGGTGGAGTCGCCCATGGATCTTCCAGAATGCCGCCCTCGTAGCTGACGTGCATGAGGTTAGCGTCCATTGAATAGGGCTTACTGGCCGTGGCCGTCACGGGAATGCGGTGTTCCTTCGCATAATTGATCAAATCCGTGCGGGATTTGAAAGGCCATGAACGCCAGGGGGCGATGACTTTGATATCGGGCTTGAGACTGTAATAGGTCAATTCAAAGCGAACTTGATCGTTGCCCTTGCCTGTGGCGCCGTGGGCGACGGCATCAGCACCGACTTTCTGAGCGATTTCGATCTGACGCTTAGCGATGACAGGCCGCGCAACCGAGGTGCCGAGCAGATAGTGGCCCTCGTAAACCGCCTTGGCTTTAACCGCATAAAATACGTAATCACGCACGAACTCATCGCGCAGATCTTCGATATGGATCGATGAGCAGCCGGTGCTCAGGGCTTTTTCTTCCAGTCCGGAAAGCTCTGCGCCCTGGCCGATATCTGCCGTAAAAGCGACGACTTCGCAGTTATAGGTTTCCTTGATCCAGCGAGACATGACCGAGGTGTCGAGGCCACCCGAATAGGCGAGTACAATCTTCTTTACACCTTGCATAGAACTGACTCCTTAAAAGAAAGTGCGCGCCTTGCTCTTGGTAGGCAGAGGCCGACGCTGGGCTTTAGTCAAAAAGAGAGAATATTTTCCGCAAAACCTTCGCTTGGATCTGTCGATTGGCTATCGCCACAAAAATCGTATCATCGCCGGCAATGGTGCCGAGGATGCCAGGAATATTCGCTCGATCGATGACGACCCCGGCACGGTTCGCATTGCCTGGCCCGGTCTTCAAAACGATCAAGTTATCTCCCGCCGTGGTTGCATCCAGCCGATCGACCTTGCTCGATTCGCCCGGCGCGATGCTGGGAGTCTTATAGAAGCCTTCCACCTTGACCACACCCAGTTTTTTTAGATCCCTGGATATACTGGATTGAGTCGTGTCAAAGCCACGCTCCTTCAGGTGGAACTTGAGATCATGCTGATTGCCGACCCGAAAGTTTCGGATCACATCGGCGATAACGCTGAGTCGATTCTGATCTAGCATACTCGCTTCCTATGCGCATACAGTGCATAAAAATAAATTGCATACGCATATTTACATCGATATGCACGATAGCCAAGCAAAAAGTGGGCGGCCCAAGAAATTTTATGCCGGTCCTGCGTCCGCCTTTCGCCAAATGATTCCTGGACAAGTCGCTAGCATCCGCTAAAATAAGTGACCCGAAATAAAGAAAGCATAAAGTTTCTCGAGACTAAGAGCGGAGAAAGCATGGCATATGCAGCGCGGCTAAGAAGCCAGATCAATTTGAAAGATATGAGTTTTCTCACCAACCTCGCGGCGGCTCTATTGGTCGTTATTGGCTACCTCGTGCCCGTAGGTGGTCAAATATGGCGCACTACAGGCTGGTTTGCCCTCTCGGGGGCCGTGACCAACTGGCTGGCGATCTACATGCTCTTTGAGCGCGTTCCAGGTCTTTACGGATCAGGTATTATCCCGCTGAAATTTCAGGAATTTAAAAGCGGTATCCGCAATCTCATCATGAAACAGTTTTTTACCCAGGAAAACGTCTCGCGTTTTCTGGCTGGTCGCGGGGGTCAGAAGTTCGAGGCTCATCTCCTCCTCGAAGCCATCGACTTTGAACTTCTCCTCGATAAATTGATCGCGGCCGTGCAATCGACTCCCTTCGGTCCCATGCTCGGAATGTTTGGCGGCACCGACGCTCTCAAAGGCACCCTACGGGAACCCTTCCAGCATAAGATGCGCGAGGCCATCGTCGAGATTATGCAATCCGAGCGCTTCGGTGCTCTCATCTCTAAAGTCGTGGCGCAGGACTTCGAAGGCGACGGTTGGACAGCTCAGATTGAAAAAGTGGTGATGGCGCGGCTGGAAGAATTAACCCCCACGATGGTCAAAGAGATTATTCAGGACATGATCCGCTCCCACCTGGGTTGGCTGGTCGTGTGGGGCGGAGTTTTTGGAGCTTTGATGGGCCTCGTCGCGGCTCTCCTCAGTTAAGACTATTCGTAGCGCAGAGCATCGATCGGTGCGAGGAGGGAGGCTTTGCGCGCAGGATAGATGCCAAACACCATCCCGACGCCCATAGAAAACGCGCAGGCGAGTATCACCGATGACAGCGTGATATCCGCTTTCCACCCTGCCAGCTGCCCCAGCGCCATGGCGATGACCCAAGCGAGTGCGACGCCGAGTAAACCACCGACCAGACTGATGACCACAGACTCGACCAGAAACTGCCAGAGAATATCTGATCGCGTGGCTCCCACGGCTTTCCGCAGACCGATTTCTCGCGTGCGCTCCGTCACCGACACGAGCATGATATTCATGATGCCGATACCGCCGACGAGGAGAGAGATCGAAGCGATCGCCGAGAGTAGCAGCGTCATGACTTTGGTGCTTTCCGACAGAGCGGCCTGAATGTCCGCCATATTCCGCACACGGAAAGCTTCCTCCTGCTGCGACAATGGCACGCGCTTTCTCTGCGCCATCATATCCAAAATCTTGGTTTGAATCTCATCGGTCCGGGCGGGATCGCTGACTTCTAAATCGATATATTCAAGACTATTCCGGCCGAGGACGCGATACATCGCACTCTGCACGGGGACGAGGACCACATCGTCTTGATCGCGAAAGCCATTGGCACCCTTTTCTGGAAGCACCCCGATCACAGTAAAGTTGATCCGATTCACTTTGATCATTTCACCGATGGGATTTTTGCCATCGAAGAGCTCGCGCACCAGAGTCGTTCCGATCACAGCGACCCGCGCGCGATTGCGGTTGTCCTCTTCATTAAAAAATCGACCGTAGCTCGGTTGCGCCGATCGCATGCGTGCGTATGCGGTCGACACACCATTGATCGTGGTGCTCCAGTTCTTGTTGCCAAAAGTGATCTGGGCGCGGCCGTTGACCGATCCTCCTGCATCCTTGATGCCGGGAATCTTGCGCAGCGCTTCGACGTCCTCGGGCAATAGTTTGGCTATTTTCCCCGTATCCATCATGACGCCAGCTGCATTGCGGATGGCTCCCGTCTGCAGGACGAGCATATTCGAACCGAGACTGGACAATTGCTCGGTGATCGCCTGCTGGGCTCCGCGACCGATCGCAAGCATGGCGACCACGGCGGCGACGCCGATGAGAATGCCAAGCATGGAAAGTCCCGTGCGGATTTTATTCGCCAGCAGGGTATTGATCCCCTGACGAAAATGCTGCCACATGTCGCCGATCAGAGAGGGTGAACGCCTCACCTCTTCCGGGCGCGCGCGCGTTTGATCGCCGGCTGGAACCAGGCGCTCGTCAGTCTGTACGACGCCGTCTCGCATCCGGATCAGACGATGCGCCTGGTGCCCGATTTCTTCTTCGTGCGTGACGATGATGACGGTGATGCCGCTGGCGTTCAATTCCTTAAGCACAGTCATGATCTCTTTTTCGCTGCGCGAATCGAGATTTCCTGTCGGTTCGTCAGCGAGGATCATGCGCGGTCGATTGATTAGAGATCGCGCAATGGCCACGCGCTGCTGCTGGCCGCCAGACAACTCATTGGGTCGGTGCAGGATGCGCGGCCCAAGTCCGACTTGTTCGAGGAGAGCCTCAGCGCGCTTGAGATCGGGCCGCCGTTCCGAATAGATGAGCGGGAGAGCTACGTTCTCAAGAGCGTTCATGCGCGGCAAGAGATTAAATTGCTGAAAGATAAAACCAATAGCCTGGCGCCGCAGCACGGCGAGCTCGTTCTCGCTGAGACCAGAGACTTCCTTATCGTTGAAAAGATAGGATCCCGCATCGGGAACGTCGAGCAATCCGAGGATATGCATCAAGGTCGATTTACCCGAACCAGAAGGTCCCATGATCGCTACAAAGTCGCCATCGTCGATGCGAAGATCGACGCCGCGCAGGGCGTAAACCTCTTCGTCGCCCATCTGGTATTTTTTCTGGACCTGCTGGAGTTCGATCATAGCTTAATTTCTCTTGCGGGGACGACCACCACCGCCGAAGGGTGAAAAGGGACTGCCAGATTTCTTGGCCCCATCTGGCGAAAGCACCATTTCAGGTATGAGCACCACTTGACCAGCTTCGATCCCGCTGACGATCTCAATTTTCTGACCGTTGGAGAGCCCCGTCTTCACTTCTTTTTCCAGAGGCGGAGCTTTGGCTTCGGGATTTTTGATCAGGACGACAGTCTTATCGCCACTGGTCTTGAGTGCTTCGCTGTCGACGAGCAGTACATCCTTTCGATTTTCGATCTGAAAGGTCACGTTCGCCGTCATGCCGCTGCGCATGTACTCAGGCGTCGACTTGGGTGAGACATCGACGGCATAGGTCGTGACGTTGTTCTCAGCCTTGGAATCATAAGCGATCTTATCGACGACGGCCGCCAGTGGTGAATCTGGATAGGCATCGAGTACGATCTGCGCCTCTTGACCGATCTTTATCTTGCCAAGATCCGTTTCATCGACCAGAGCTTTGACCGTCAGTCGATCCGATATCACGAGCAGCGCATCCGCGTTGCTAAAGCTTTGGCCCGGTTCGACCTTCTTTAGAATGATCATGCCGTTGATCGGCGCGATAATAGGCGTAGGGCGATAGAGATCTTCCCAGCGGGCCAGCTCCGCAGTGCCCCGCGAACGCGCTGCATCGAGCAGAGCGGCTCGTTCATTCGAACTCATCCAGGCAAGAATCTGCCCTTGTTTGACGCGCGCGCCCTCTTCGACCAGAACCTTCTCCACGCGCCCCGCGATCGGTGGTTTGATCTCGAGGCGATTTTGCGGTTGCACGGTTCCCGTGCTGAGGACGGTCAGCTGCATATCGCCGCGTTCTGCTGTCGTTTCAGTGTAGGTCGGCGCAGCCGCCTGCTCTTTCTTCTTTTGATAATAGTAAGCTCCTCCACCGCCAATAACGACTAGGACGAGGAGAAGAATCCACCACTTTTTACCGTTTCTCTTGCCCCGGACTTCCTTCAACGGAACACTCCTTTTCCTTGAGTCTGCTCCCAGTTGGCCTCGGCCACGACGCGATCGCGCTGACTTTGGAGTATACTGCGTTGCCGTTTGATCAGTTCGCTCTCGATAAGATCCCAATCTTCAAACGTCGACAGACCGTTATTGTACTTGTTGCGGGCAATCTCCGCGCGCAGCTTCGCGGCTTGGAAAAAACTGTTCTCGACCTTCACATTCTCGATGGCCTCGAGCCAGGCCGCATAGGTCTGCTGCAATTGAGTCACCTGCGCGCGATCGCTTTGACTGCGACTGGCTTCCGCTGCGATGAGGTTAGAAGCTGCTGCGTAGGTCGCCGCGCGATCGCGTCCACCTGAGTAAAGGGGATAATTAAGCGAAACGCCAAGCGTCCAGGATTCGCGATCGGGAAACCATTGATCTCCCTGTCGCCCCAGATTGCCACTGAGACTGAGAGTTGGAAAAAAGCCGGCACGAGCGACGACAACGGCCGCCTGCGCAGAGCTGACCTTCGATTCGGATTGCTGATGAAAGGGAGTCTGACGGGCTAATTGCCCAAAGTCAGGAGGGGCCGCAGGGGTCACGGTGGGGATTTCGTCTTGAACCTGGAGGGCCGTCGTCAGATCACGCCCGAGAACTTGGGCCAATTCAGCCTGGGCAACCTGGAGACTGTTGCGAGTCTGAAGGCTTTCGAGCTTAGCTTGATCGAGATAAGCCTGCGAGAGCAGCACCGAACCCTTATTTTCACTGCCGCTTTCGTAGCGGAGAGTGACGAGTTTGAGGTTTTCTTGACGGCGTCGGGTGATATCCTCCTGCATCGTGAGGAGTCGCTGCGCAAAAGACAGACCAGCGAAGGCAGCTTTCAAATCGCGGCTCACCTTGGCTTTGGTTTCGTTCAGCTGGGCTTCGCTGCTCATCCGCGTCGCTTTCGACTGATCCACGCGCGCTTGATCGGCCCATCCAGAGAAGATGCTTTGACTCAGGCTGAGCGAGGCGTTGTACGACCCCTTGCTATCGCTCGCATCTCCCGTAAAGAGAGAACTGCCTGATGCGAGCGAACCCGACTGACCGTAGCCGACCGAGGTGGCGACCTGGGGATAAAAGTTGCTTTGACTGCCGCGCAGAGATTCATCACTCGCGCGGAGGGAGGCGACAGCCGCCTTCAACTCTCCGTTGTTTCGCGCCGCTTCTTGCATGACTTGCGCCCAAGTCAAAGTCTCGGCAAAGGCGACGGCGGACCCTCCGATGGTCCATGCCATAAGTCCGAGCCCTGCCTTTTTTAACAATGTTCTCATGTGGACGGAGCCCCCTCATGTGCTCGATCGAAAGGAGCGAAGCAGCCTGTCTCGCCAGAAGCAGCATAGGCTTCCTGTCTGAACTGCATTCAATCTGAAATCGCTGCCGGGCACAAGCTATCTTCTCTCAGCTCCTCTCGGCTTGGGTGGAGTCACCTGAAGAGGCGAAGTGCCAGCTTTTTAACTTACAGGGCGAAAATTAAGAAAGAGGCAAGGAAGACATAGCTTGTCTGCGGGTGGTGGCTCAGCGATGTAAGGGGATCAAAGGGTAAGGAATGACGCCGCTTAATCTGCGTAAAAACAGGACTTAAGCAGCGACTGAGCCTTGTTCGAGGGTCATATGCAACTCGGGGATGGAGACCTTCGTGCCCTTTTCACTGGCCGAGATCTGCAGCTGGTATCCCTCGATCGTAATGCTCGACCAACCTGTCTGGAGGAGCCGCTGAGGAGTCAGAGTATAGGTGACTCGACCTTGAAAGCGCATGTGGAGTTCGCCGCTCGGCAGACATTCCACCGCTTCGAGCACGCGCCGGGCCGTCGAGCGCCGCGCATCAGATGTAGAATCGGTTTTGATATCGGTGCCTGGCATGACGCGAACGTTGACCTCGGGGCTCTGCTGCAGCTTGCCTTGCGGCCTCGATTCTAGGGCGGGCTTTGGCTGACTCTGTACTTTGGTGCCCGAAGTATTCCATCCGCTGCTGATCCCACTCGATTGATTCTGCGCACGAATCTGCTCCAAGGCGATCGGTGCGGACGAGGGCTGAGCCCAGGAGGGAGCTTTATCTTCCGCACGACCACTATGGAAGCGTTCTGGTTCGACGACATCATCGACAAAATCAAAGGTATCGATTTGCCCCTGTTCATCCTCGAGACCAAACCCCGAGCGAACTTTGGAGACCATATCGTAGTTCTTGTTCGCGTTCGGCATATCCGTCAAGCGATAGATCGCATCGCCTGGTTGCAGTTGACCCTCATCATTGCCCGAGGAGACATGGAGATCGATATTTTCCGAGACATCAAGGCTGAAGGCAAGACAGACATAGTCTTTATCTGCCGTAAACCACAGTTTAAAGGTCTGGCTGTGCGTCGCATAGAGGTCAAATATCTTACCCGTCGCTTCAGTGACGGAAGGTGGATTGAGTTTGATCACTGTCCCGAAGGGCAAAAGCTTGTTCTTCAAGCGCCCCATCACGAGATTGCTCAGCTCGCCGATCCAATCCTGCAAGATGCGGAGGTGATCGGGAACGTTCGGATCGTAATGCGGGCATGTTCTCTGGAGAAAGGAGAGATCGCAGCCGAGGATACAGTTTCCTTGCATGCCATCGCCGTGAAATCGCATGATACTCACGTGAATGGGATCGAGCCATTGAATGGGATCGCCGTGCTCGGGATCGGCAACGCGCGTCAAACTCACGTCTTCGAGAGTTTGCTGCAGAGCATCCTGCACGAAGTTTTGAAAGATTTTGGTCTGCTCGCCGTTCACACTAACCTCTCCCTTGAGACTTGTGACTCATCCCTGTATCGGCAACAATCGGATAAAGATAAGCCCGAGGAAAATACTCACAAAATCGAACTTGGCTAAGTTCAGTAATAGACAGAGATTTAGCATGAATTTTGAAAAGACCTTAAAGGCGAGAATTGTCGCTCTCAGATTCGAATGGAAAAGGCGCCGAGCCCTCTGGGCCCCGCGCCTTCAATCGTACTCATGTGTTTTGTCGCTAAGGGATCTTATGTCCAGCCGACTCTCACGAGCCTAGCATCTCAGCTGTTTCCAATCGACGAACGCTGCTTTCAGGACTGACGGCGGCGACCCGGACACCCAGGTTTTCACAGACGATTTCTTGAAGTTGGAAACTGACCAGCGATTTGGGAACCCAGAAAATAGCGGCAAGTTCTGCTATAACGTTGCGACGAGTATCGAGCTTGGAGAGTTCGACCATCATCATCGATCGCGGTAGCAGAAGATTGGCGACGAAGATCTGCTCTTCATAGGCCAGGAGGCGGGCCTGTTGGGCTCCGAATTCTGGAAAGCGACCGCGTTCACCCTCGAAAATGATACGCGCGAGGTCTTTAACCATCGACATACGGGTTTGAGCTTTGAGCTCGCCCTTTTTGTACTGGATGCAGTACTGACCTGCTTTGATGCGCAGGATGCGGCTGAGCTTGTCGAGCATATCGACTGGCTGAGCGCTGATAAAGGCGAAGGTCCGCATGACTTCAGGAAGATAGAGGGGAGGCGTTTGGAATTCGCATTCCTGCTGAACGCGTTGGACAAAATCGAGGACGCGTGTCCGCGTCGCCTTGATCTCATCACCCGTGGCTTCACTCGTCTGACCTCGGATCGCCTTGTAATGGCGAGCTTCGAGATATTCGAAGTAAGCTTCGTCGAGATCGACAGCACCACTTGTGATGTCGTGGATCAGTGCCGTTTCGACATTCAGTGAATCGGCAAGCTTGGCGAGAGCAAAAACGGATCGTACGTTTTTCTCACCGCGCTTCCAATGACTGCAATCCGAGGGATTGAAATTCAGTATGGAACCAACCTCTTGGTCCCTTACCTTAGTTCCCTTCTGGTGCATCATCACTTTCTGGCAGAACTTGAATAGTTGCACCGAATGGGGGAATTTCACAGCTCCCGAGCGCTTCATTGTAACCCTCCGACGTCCTTAGACGCTGGCCGCAAATCTTGAAAATTTTGAAAAGGCTTATAACAACTATACATATCACATCTTGAGACTGTCAAGGATACCTAGTCAGGTTTCCCCAGAACTGTTGTCCGGTGCGGCGGCCACCTGCTCTTCGAACGCCACAAATTTGGGCAGACAGGTTTCCCCGAGCGTGGCCCCGCTCACGAACTTGAAAAAAAGCCAATAAATGGCAAAAATCATATAAATTCCAACACCTAACATCCAACTTTGCAAGCGTCTGAGGACTTGTAGGGGTACCGCCTGCGCGAGATGGTCTGGGGTCCACGACATATGAGTCGGATCGAGGATGAAACCGAGCGCCACGAGTCCCAGCGCGAGACAGACCAGGACAAAGCCCAGGTCGAGGAGGTGGACTAGGATCCAGCGCAGCCAAGGTCTCTGCACCAAAGCATGAACAGGGCCGAGGCTGCTGAGAGGCTGTTCCTGGCCTGAGAGAGGAAAGTCGGCGGGCATCGCTGCCGAGAGAGCCGATTCCCTCTGAGGAGTTACCGGCCTGTTATCGCGCTGCGAGAGCTCAGCGCGTGGAAGCGCTGCGGGCATGATCGGCTGCCTCGTTTGCACTTTTTGAGTGGAGCGAAGCGGAAGAGCGGCCCGCATCGGCGGATACAGAGGCTTTTCCGCACGGTCCGTCTCGCTCCTGGGACGCCCAAGGCCGAGCGGCGTGGCGAGCACCTGAAAGTTTTCGGTGCGAAGCTCGCTGCGCAGGCGAAAGAGTTCGAATTTCATTTCGTCGTCCCAGCGCGGTCCGTTCATGGGTGGCCTCAGGTGGTGAGCGCAGTGTTATCTCAGTATCATAACGCAATTTGAACCGGGGGCAATCAACGCAGACGGCTAGTCGGACTCATATCACAGCTCGGACTACGCAGCTGCATCCGTCCTTGCCGCAATCTGTTGACCAAACTTTTGGGCAATTTGCGGCCTATGTCGGCACTCAAGGCCACATCGAGATCGCTGGGCTCTGCGGGAGCTTGCCGCGGCGCTGTTTGGTTCGGATCGGCTCGGGCCGGAGCGCGTGAAACTTTCAAAACCTGTTCATCCATATCCTTCAAGGCTTCCTGCCATCGCGTGATATCAAAAACTAAAGGCCATTTCTTTAAATCACTGCGATCGTAGTTGTGAGCTTGCCACTCTCTTTGAATATTGTAGAGGCGGTAGCAAATCCCGTGATGGGAGTCCATGAGAGAGCCAAGAAGAACACCTGAGATTCCCTCACCGCTCGAAGAGCGCCAACCGTTATCGTATAATTTCTTGCAGTCGCCATAGGAAACGTCCAGATCATCTGGTAAAATCTTGGAAAGTTCCTGCTGCTCAAAAAGTTTCCAACGGTTTCGCTCGGCGTCTTTCAAACTCAGCCCCGATCGCGCCAGAATTTCTAATCCTCCCTCATCGGCTTCTTCTTCGATGGTATAGTAACCGAGTGAAAGGGTTCGAGCGTCTTCATAGAGCAACTTCAGCTGTGGAATGTTAGCCCGAATGACCTTTCCAGATCCCTCAATCCACTCTCGCAAGCTATTGGCTTCGGGAATATCCATAAATGGAGCAAGATCATCAGGAATGAGCTTAATGATAAGGTTTTTCTTTTCTTGAGGAAGCGAATTGATGTCCATGGCATCCATAAGCTTAAAGGCGAGCTCTTCAAATTCGTGATAGAGAGCGAGTCCTTCGGGGGTAAATTCTAGGGTGCCCCGGGCACCAAAGAGTGCGTTACGAGAGTTCTCGTTTTTTTTAATCTTCTCCAGGGCCTCTATTTCTTCTTTGCAGCGCTGTAATTCCGTACAAAACGGTACAATCACTACATCCAAAAGCTTATAGACTAAGGGCACTAGCAAGGGTTCGATGGTGACGCCCCCTGGCTGCTTGACGCTCTTAAGGTTCGCGATAAGAGACAAACCCGAGACGATGGCTTTGTGAGCTTTCGTTTCCACAGGTTTAATCAGCTCATTGCTTGCATTCTGTTCGAAAAAATATGGTTCAAAGCTCAGCAGCGAAACCGTGTGAGCCCGATAGTAGTGGATCATTTCATGAGCTAAGGTCATCACGATGGACTTCTCGTCCAAAATTTTTAATGTTTTAGTAGAGATCGTGATCATATTAGACTGAGTATGTAAGTAGATGAGGTTGTAGCTGGGATCTCTCAGTATAAAGGGGCAGTCGTCACTCACGTTTACGACGATCGATCCACCTTCGTAGGCAATGGGACATTCCTTGTCTTCAGCGATGGTAGATTGTCGATTCCAAAGATCGACAAAGGCCTGCGGATCCCAAGCGACATCGCTTGCTTCATACGTCACGCAATCTGGTGCTTTATCTCTAGATCCTTCGATCGCCGTGATACCAGTCTTTGGTTTTATAAATGCCAATTTTTTTTCAGCAACAGGGTCTGATCGGCGTTGGCTCCTCTCATCGTTGCTATTTCCAGCTGGCGTTCTCGAAGGCCGGGAGGGCGAGGCAGCTTCTGCATCGAGCCATTTAGCAGTACCTTTCCTGGTGACTTTCTGTTTGATGCAAATCGGGACAGATGAAGCATAAGCCTGAAATGTTGTATCGACGGCAATATAAATTTGCGGCTTTGGAATACCGGCCAGTTCATCAGGTTTCAGGCTCCGCGCAATTGCATCGAGATCATCGACGATTTTCTGCACGCGTTTAGTTATGAGGCTGTCGGGAGGTAGGCGCGGGAGTCCTGCCACATCTCCTTTCTTTACGAAATTATCCAATTCTTTTGGACTACTGATCTTATGCCAAAAAAAGCTCGGGGCCTTGACCTTCACATCGCCTTCCAAATGCATGAGATCCGACTCCGAGCGTAGGCTCTTACAGGTACAAAGACTGAGAAGAAGGGCAACCCACAAAGGCGCCTGAACCATCATCGAAGCGGTGGCTGGCATATCGCTGTCCTTCAATAAGGCATTTGGCCTAAAGCAGAAAAAACGGTTTTAGCTCAACTATCACTATCGATGATATCATGAGCTCCTTGACGAGGGTAAAGTCACCTCGTCAAAAGAATTGAACTCCGCTCTCCTCAACGGAAATCCTTATACAGCTGCAGACCGAACTGACCCGCGGGAGAATCACGAAACATCCCGAGTTCTTTACGCGCGGCGGCGGGCAGCTGTTCAAACGCGGGAAAAGCTGCCCCGTAGCCTGGCGGAGAATAAAGTGGAGCGGCCAGAGCCGCGAAGGTCAGGTCAGCAGCCGTGAACTTGTCCGCCACTAAAAACTGATGGCCTGCCGCCAGACGAGCTTCCACCTTGGCCCAAACCAATTCAACTTCGCGCCGCGAGCGCTCCGCTCCTGGGGCGTCGATTTTCAAAGTCTTTCTGATGACCTTTTTCAAAAGAGGCAAGAAGGGCCGCGCCAAAGTCTTCTCTAAGGGACTGATGCCGGATAAGAACATGGGATCGATCAGCTCGTCATGGTCGAGGAGGTGAAAATAGGCCAGACGCCGCGTCGACGGTCCGAGTTTCTTGTCGAAGAGGCTGACCCATTCCGTGATTTCACTTTCGACGCCGGCGGTTTCCTCCCAGAGCGGAGAGCCTTCGCCTTTTCTATCGCACCACTTGATGATATCCGACGATTCTGTGATCAATCCGCTTTCGGTGAGCAGAATGGGGACGGTGTTCCATACACCGAAGCGCCGCCCCATCAAGCGCGTGACGAGGGGCAGATGGGAACGCCTTACGTAAGGAATATGATGATGGTCCAAAGCCCAGCGGGCTTTTTCGCAGAAGTGGCTGAAGGCAATTTCAAGTAGTTCGGGCGTCTCCATCGATCAGCTCCCCAGCAGTGGTGGTTCGCCTCACTTTGACAAGAAGACAAAATAAAAGCGAGAGCGAAACGAAAAAAGAGACACGTGGGTATCTTCGTCACTTGGGAGAGCGAGAGAGTGGATTAAATGGGATTGGCTTTGAGGGTCGATCCAGGTCTTTCCGTGCGAACCTTATCGTAGAGTTCGCTGGCGTCTTTGCGTCTGGCCTTCGCTTCATTCGTCATCGATTCCGCATGGCCCGGATTGAGAATATTTTTGATCGTCTGCACGACTGAATCGTAATCTTTTTGGGGCAAAGCCAAGAGCTTGTCGCGAATCGTCAAAACATCCGAGGAGCGGCGACTGTAACCTTGACGATCAAGCGTATCGCGTTCCTGTGCATCAAAATAGTAATGCAGGTCGCTGACATCGATCGCTGTTTTTTTGTCTTCGCTCATGGGTCGTCTCACAAGCCCGTCTTAGAGAAAATCTTGTCTCCTCTCACTTATCGAACGACGGGTACGAAACTTGAGGTTACACTTCGGTATACAGTGTGGACAGGGCCGATCAGCCTGCGGTATATAGAGAATCCCAAGAGCTAAAATCTGGCATAAAAATAATAGTTTTAAATAGTTAGCGGAGTCGAGGGTGCGCGCGATACAGGTCTATAATACGCTGAGTGGCAAAAAAGAAAATCTCCAGACGCTCGAAGCAGGTCACGTCAAGATGTATGCCTGCGGGGTGACCGTCTACGATGATTGCCATATCGGTCATGCCATGCAGGCCATCTACTTCGATGTCATCCGCAACTACCTAGAATTTGCCGGTTATCGCGTGACCTATGTCCGCAACTATACCGACGTCGATGACAAGATTATCAAACGCGCCCAGGAGCGCGGTATCACGCCGATGGCGCTGGTCGAGCAGATCATCAGTTCGTCCGAGGCGGATATGGCGAGCCTCGGCGTGCAGCCCGCGACCTACGAACCGCGCGTATCGACTTCCATTCCTGCCATCATTGAAATGGTGGAGACCTTGATTAAGAAAGGCTTTGCCTACGCGACGCCGGCGGGCGACGTCTACTACCGCGTGCGGAAAAAGGCCGATTACGGCAAACTTTCCAATCGTAAGCTGGAAGAACTCCAGGTGGGAACGCGCGATCTCGTCAAAGGCGACAAGGAAGACGAGATGGATTTTGCGCTGTGGAAGAGCGACTTGGTGGAAGGCGCCTCGTGGCCGAGTCCCTGGGGCCAAGGTCGTCCCGGCTGGCACATCGAGTGCAGTGCCATGGCCAAAACCTATCTCGGTCAGAGCTTTGATATCCACGGCGGAGGACGCGATCTCGTCTTTCCCCATCACGAGAACGAAATCGCCCAGTCGGAAGCGGCCAACTCCTGCCCCTACGCCAGCGTTTGGATCCATTCGGGTCTTTTGACCATCGAAAAGCAGAAGATGTCCAAGAGCCTCGGCAATCATCTGCTCATCCGCGATTTTGTGAAGCGTTTTCCAGGCGAAGTTTTGCGCATGGCTTACCTGCAGAATCACTACAGCTCCAACGTGGATTTTTCCGAGCACGTCTTTCGGCTGGCCGCCAAACGTTTGCTCTTCTTCTACGAGAGTCTCCAGGCTCTCGATCTCTTGGCGGCCGGTGCACCTGCCACGGAAAAGCTCATGGCCGGACATGACCCTCAGCAGATCGTCGAAAGCTTTCACAAGGAAATGTCGCAGGATTTTTCCAGCGTCGGAGCGCTGCGTGAACTCCTTCTCGGCGTGAAAAAAGCCAACGAGCTGAAGCAAGGAAAACCTTCGCCGAGCAAATCCTATACGGCCAAACTTTACGTCGATACCTTCCGTTCACTCTTCAAAGTAT
>CANJJY010000015.1 GCA_947474445.1 Oligoflexaceae bacterium | reverse complement strand
TATCTCGTGCCTCAGTTCGGAATGACCGGGCTCGCTGCTGCGATCTCTATTATTGCCGTTTTAAGCGGTCTCGCTTTCTATCCTTACGCAAGAGCCATCTGGATGGTGGGCGATCACATTCTCCATCCGCTCAATCCAGAGGATTTCACCTGGAAAGAGGAGCCGCCACTATGAGTCAAGATCGTCTGGTTTATTCCAGTGACAAAGGTTCTCTCCGCAAACAAAAGCCTAAGGCTCAGGGTCCACTCCCGGCTCCCGGACCCACGAAAATGCGTCTTGAGACCAAAGGTCGCGGCGGTCGAGCGGTCACCGTCTTGTGGCATTTTCCTTGGGACGAAGAAGTTGTCAAAAAATTGATCAAGGACTTGCAGCAGATCGCCGCCTGCGGGGCGACTTATAAGGAAGGGCGGGCTGAGTTTCAGGGCGATGTTCGCCCTAAAATCAGCGCTTATTTTGCAGCTCAGGGATGGCAACTGGTCCTAGCAGGTGGATAACAAGAAGCCGATCACTGACGTCATCTAAAGAGCCATGCTCTGCTTACTGGATAGAAGCGACGCCTCCTCCGCCTTCCTGAGTTTGTTGCTGACCAGCAGCTGGGGCCGCCGCAGGCTGTTGAGCGGCTGTTTCAGTACCCATATCGGCAGCTGACTTACAGCTCTTACCATTTTCATAACCCCAAGTACGGTTATTTTTATCTTTTGCCGTTACGGCTGCTGGATCAGTGGACGTGCAGACGGTGAATTCTTGCTGTTGATTGGGATCAACCCAAGTCATCACTTCACTGCTCTGTCCATTAGCGCCTTGGACCTGGGTTTTTTGATAGTAAGCGCCGCTAGGATCTGACTTCGACCTTTTAGCCGCAGCATTAGCTTTGGTATCAGACGATTCGCTATTGCATGCAAACAAGAGGGGAATGGCAAGAAGCAAAGACAAGAGGTTCAGGTTCTGACGACGGTTTACTAGCTTCATTTTAATTCTTTCTTCCTTGTGGTAGATTTCTTAAATCCACTTTTTAAAACGCAAGAGATGCTTTGCAAAACTTGGGCCGTGTTCGAGACGGGCGCAGGCTTTGAGAAAGATTGAGTGAGCCGCAACCAAGCGACACAATCTTTTTCGCGTATGACTTGAAAAGTGACGACAAGGAAATACGTTTACCGATGCGAGGCGGCTTAATCTTACCGCAAATGACGAAGCCGTAAGATTATAAAAATAAGCTTTAACAACTGAAATAACAGCTATCGCCAGAGCCCTTCAAGATGCAGAAGACGCAGCGCGGCCTCATATCCGAACATCGTGAGTAGAGTGAAGAACAGAATATTCAAAGCGAAGATGCCGAATCCAATGAGCATAAGCAGGCCATCTTTCTCAAGCAAACCGATCGACAGAGCAACGATGGCGATCGCGGGCGGTGCATTCGTGCCAGGCGGCAGAGGCAAAGCCAGCAAGAGCCCAAGTCCAGCGATGCAAAGCCCGGCTAGCGTATGGAGCAGGGGATTATCGGCGATCGTATTCCAACGAGGTTTGAACCATTTCTCAACTTTTTGAAAGAGTCGACTCGCCGCGCTTGTTAAGCGAACCAAGAGATCCACGGGTAACTTCTTCGTGAGGAAAGCTTGAGGCAGATAGGGCTTCCAACCAGTAGCTAGAGAAATGCCAAAGATCATAATCATGATACCGAAGGGAACCGACACACCCGGCAAAGGAATCGGCAGCATAAAGGGGCAGCCGAAAAACAATATAATCAAAGCGAGTCCGCGTTCTTCCAAATGCAGGAGAATACCCTCGAGGCTCACATCCCCTGCCTTACAGAGCGTCCCAATCTCCTGGAATTCGCGTGACAGACTGTGCCTGGCATGGTCCGCACTCTGCTCTGTGCAAGGCTCTTCCTCTTCCATCCCGTCCTCCTGCCTCTGACGGCACCAAAAACCGATGCTCTTTCAATATCTTACACCCTAATCCCCCTTCAGCCTATCTATATTGCTTTTAACAAGGTTTTATTTCATTATTATCTATTTAAGCGAACCAATGAGAATGCCGTAAAACTATGTGAGACGCGTAGCGTCCTTTGGAAAATTCAAATGAGGGTAATCTCATGCAATGGTTTAAACGTATCGGACTCTTTCTAGTCCTCAACATCGTCATCGTGCTTACCATTTCCGTTCTAGCCAACATCTTGGGACTCGATCGCTATGTCACGCAACAGGGTTTCAACATGCCCGCTCTGGCCGCGTTCTGCCTTTTCTGGGGCATGGGCGGCGCTTTTATCTCACTGGGCCTGTCGCGCATCATGGCCAAGTGGATGATGGGGGTGAAGGTCATCGACCATCAAACAGCCGATGGTCGCCTGATTGAACTACGAAACATGGTCCACGAACTTTCTCGGCAAGCCGGACTCAAAACAATGCCGGAAGTCGGTTACTACGAATCGCCCGATCTGAATGCCTTTGCTACCGGCCCCACCAAAGCGCGTTCACTGGTCGCGGTTTCTACCGGACTCTTGCAGCGCATGGACCGTCGCGAGGTGCGCGGTGTCCTCGCTCACGAAGTCGCTCACATCGCCAACGGCGATATGGTTACCATGACTCTGCTCCAGGGTGTAGTCAACGCTTTCGTCATGTTCTTAGCGCGGGTTGTAGCTCTGGCTATCACTCAACTGTTTCGCAGCGATGAAGAAGAAGGTTCGGGCGTCGGCGGCTTGGCCTTTTTTGCCACACAGTTTGTTCTTGAAATGATCTTTATGATCTTCGGCTCCATGCTCATCGCCGCCTTCTCGCGTTGGCGTGAATACAGGGCCGATCGCGGTGGGGCTCAACTCGGAGGTCGCGAGAATATGATAGCCGCTTTGCAAGCTTTAAAGGTCAATCTCCATCTCGAGTCAACAGCTACAGGGGCGGCCGTAAAGTCCCTCAAGATCGAAGGTGGTCGCGGCCGCGGCTTGCTCAAGCTGTTCTCGACTCACCCTGACCTCGACTTGCGCATCGCTCGACTCCGCTCTGAGCGTGTTTAAAAACTTGCGTGGGTTTTAAACTATTTCAAGGTGGGGCTTCGGCCTCACCCCCTTTCATCCCGATCATGGCGAGGCTGACATTATGCTTTCACACATCTCACTTTTTCCCTTTGAACAATACTGGTGGCTCTATCTCGCCTTTATTGGGTTAATCGCTTTTATGCTGCTCCTCGACCTTGGTGTTTTTCACAAAAAGTCCCATGAAGTCAGCTTTCGCGAAGCAGCTTCATGGTCGGTCGTCTGGGTATCATTAGCCCTGCTCTTCAATGTTGGTCTTTATTTCTTTGCGCAATGGACCTTTGCACGGGATGCCGTTCTGATGGCCAATCCCAACTTTTCAGCTCAGGCGGCTGCCTACGGAGTGAGCCTAGAATTCTTAACTGGGTATCTCGTCGAGAAGTCTCTCGCCGTCGATAATATTTTCGTGTTCATGGTGGTCTTCAGCTACTTTGCGATACCGCGCGAGTATCAGCATCGCGTGCTCTTCTATGGAATCATCGGTGCGCTGATTTTTCGAGCCATCTTCATCGCCTTGGGATCGGTGCTTATGCAGTACGAATGGGTCATCATTTTATTTGGCGCATTCTTGATCCTGACCGGCCTGAAGATGCTCTTTGGCAAGGATAAGACGCCCGATCCCGGCGCCAACCCCATTCTCAAATTGGTTCGCAAGGTCTTGCCGGTAACACCCGAGCTCCACGGCCAGAAATTCTTCGTTCGATCACAGGGCATGGTCTATGCAACGCCTCTCTTTCTGGCATTGCTTTTTCTCGAACTGTCCGACATCGTCTTCGCGGTCGATTCGGTCCCGGCGATCTTTGCCATCAGTAAGGAGCCTTTCATCGTCTTCACTTCAAACATCTTTGCCATCCTGGGGCTACGCTCGATGTATTTCCTTTTGGCAAACGTCATGCACCGCTTTCACTTCCTCAAGCTTGGCCTTGCTCTCGTCCTCATGTTCGTCGGCGCAAAGATGACCTTTCTCAATCATCTTTACGGCGGAAAGTTCCCGACTGCGTGGTCTCTCGGTATCATCGGCTTTATCCTGGTCACATCAGTATTGGCGTCCCTGCTGATTAAGCCAAAAGACCAGAATAAAGGCAGCGCCGATTCTCAAACCGACGCGAATAAGCTCGCCTCCGGGCACGTGTAAAAGCCCAGAATCTTCCAAAGTGGTTGGCCGGATCCGTGGATCCGGCCAACTTTTTAGGTCTCCTCGCTAAGACTCATTTTGCCAATTTGACATAATTTCGCGATCTGGCATGAACAAGGATTTTATGCTAGGTCTTAGCAGCCTCGCATTTAGGAGGATGGCAATGATCTTCGGAACTCCTTTCGGACCACACGCAAAAAAAGTCATGCTCCTCGGCAGCGGCGAACTCGGCAAAGAAGTCGTGATCGAATTGATGCGATTAGGAGCTGAAGTGATCGCCTGCGATCGCTACCCGAATGCCCCAGCCATGCAAGTGGCTCACCGCAGCCACGTCTTTGATATGCTCGATGGCGATGCACTCGAAGCTATTGTGAAGTTGGAAAAACCAGATCTGATCGTTCCCGAAATCGAAGCGATCGCCACCGATCGACTCCTCAAACTCGAGAGCGAAGGTTTCCACGTGATTCCCACGGCGGAAGCGACGAGCCTGACGATGGACCGGGCCGGCATTCGACGGCTGGCCGCGGAAGAGCTCGATCTGCCGACCGCACGCTATGCTTTCGCTTCGACTCTCACCGAGCTCAAAGATGCGGCTCGCAGTCTCGGCCTGCCGGTCGTCATCAAGCCTATTATGAGTTCGAGTGGCAAAGGCCAATCGATCGCTCGCACCGCCGAAGATCTGAAAACCAGTTGGGACTATGCCCAAAGCGGAGGTCGTGCGGGCGGTGGCCAGGTGATCGTTGAAGAATTTGTTAGTTTCGAGAGCGAGATCACTCTCCTGACGCTCCGAAGCAGCAGCGGAACCGTCTACTGCGATCCTATCGGCCATCGACAGGAAGCGGGCGACTACGTCGAAAGCTGGCAACCGCATCCGATGAGCTCCAGCCAATTGCGTTTGGCCAAAGGCATTGCCAAGTCAGTGACAGACCGTCTCGGCGGCTGGGGCCTCTATGGCGTCGAACTCTTTTTGCTCACCGATGGGCGCGTGCTTTTCAGTGAAGTCAGTCCCAGACCTCACGATACCGGTCTTGTGACGATCGCCACGCAGGTGTGGAGTGAATTTGCCCTTCATGCGCGTGCCATTCTTGGTCTTCCCGTCGCAACCGTAACGCGGCATAGTATCGGTGCGAGCGCGGCAGTCAAGGCCACCACAGCGATTGAACATCCTGTTTTTAGCGGTTTGGATAGGATTTTCAGCGAACCCGGTGTCGACATCCGGATCTTTGGCAAACCCCATGCGACTCCAGGTCGCCGGATGGCGGTTTGCTTAGCGACCGGACGGAATATTCAGGAAGCCCTGGCTAAGGCCAAGGCCGCGCGCGAAAGAGTGAGTGTGAGCGAAGGTGAAGAAAAAAGCTCGTGATAGGCTGATGCAAAGCCTCTTATCCACGCGGTTCGGCCTGAGACTTAGGTTTCTTTTTTTGTCTTTTACTAACGATCTGTTCAACCAAAGGGCCTTCGTTCCCGGCTTCATCGACGGCGCGAAGGCAGATTTTCAAAGGAAGCTCATCGAGCCGAAAGCTTAAGATCTGGCCGCCTATCGCATCGAGACGAATTTTGGCGCAACTTTCGGTCATAGAAATCCAGGCGGCCCGAAACCCTGAGAGTTCGGGTGGATCGAGCAAGAGATGAACCGACACCTCGTCGGGAAATTCATCGATCTGGAAACGCGGCTTCTGAGTAGGCCCCGTGTTATCGACATGAGCGATACTGATACTAGGATATTTCCCGTCACTTCCCATCAAGCAATAGAGGTAGACACCCTCTTCCTGGGGCAATTTCTCCTGCTCAAGTTTCAATTTTGCGCGCGACAAGGGTGCGCTGTACGCGGCGCGATCGCGACAGTTGACGAGGCCTGCTCGTCCCTTGAGCCGGCGAAAGGGTTCGTTACCCGTCACGGACAGTGGCCATTCGTTTTGCGCGAGAGTGCGAATCGGATGATTCAGACGCGAACTGATTGTCACGGTCGGATCAGAGCGCAGACTGCAGCTAGGAAGCGAAGCCTGCCAAATGCCTTTCTTATTCCAACAGCCAATGAGTGGCGACAGGGGCATAGCATAATTGGTGTTCGCCGCATCATAGACGGCCTTATCTCTTACTTCACAGGGATGTCCGAGCATGCACGGCAAACCGAGGGAGCCGCGCGTCGACGTCGAGGTGATGGCAAATGCAGCCTGATCTCTGCCAAGGAGCGGAGAGCCAGAACTGCCGCCTCGAATTCCTTCACATCGATTGCTATGCAACTGAAACCAGTACCAAATCCCTTCGATTACATCGCGCGCTTCTTCGAGCGGACAGCTGTGCAGCCTCAGATAGCGCTCAGTCGGAGCCAGACCCTCTTCTGGAATACCGACGATGCGAAGAGGCGAACCCAAAGGCGGTGCTTCCAGGGTCAAAGGCAGAGGCTGAATGCCCAAATCGATGAGCGCCTTCAAAGTTGTTCCCAGTTCAAGCACGGCCAGATCCATGGTTCGCATGGTACTGAAGCGCACATGCGCGATAGGCACTTGAAGCAAGGCTTCCGGTGTATCGCGAAACTGGCGAAAGCTCACGGTCCAAGCGCCTGTGCTGGGTCGATTGCGTTGGAAATTAAGAGAGCTTGCGAGTTGATCCCAATCCTGCACGCAATGACCGCTGGTGATGACATAAGCGGGAGCTTCGGGGTTGCTCATCGGCCCGACGAGGAAACCCGAACAAACCATCGCCGCCTGCACGCGGACGACGCCAGAGTATGCGCTTTGGGATCCATCTTGATTGCTGAGAATTTGCGAAGGCTCGACTTTCACCGTAGCGTTTTGAGGAAGCGACTCTAGCTCAGGCGTAGCTGAGCTAGAACAAGCTGCGAGACAGGCGAAAAAAAAAGCACGCCAACCAGTGGCGATGCGCCCTCGCGCGTGGGTCCCCAGCGATTTTTTGAGCTCTTCTTGACGCACTCTCACCTCCCGATGCAGCGAAATAAAAGCTTATCAGCTCGATCGACAGTCTGCCAAGGATTACGGTCTAGCTTGCAGGAGCACGAAGGCTCATTGCTGCTCCTGTGAGATCTTGCTAGAGTCTGCCTCAAAATGGAGATATCTGGCTCTTGCCACGAGGATGATACCGATGTCAGAAGCAGGTCATGCCAACGGAAAAATCACGAGCGTATTGAGCGAACAACGCGTGTTTCTGCCGCCTCCCGATTTTCAGAAGAAAGCGCACGTTTCGTCTCTCGATGCATACAGTAAACTACGGGCTCACGCTGCCGACAGCGAGACGTATTGGGCTGCGGAAGCGCGCGAAAGACTCAGCTGGTTTCAAGATTTCGATCAGGTTCTTAAGTGGCAGGCACCCTTCGCGCAGTGGTTTGTCGGCGGCAAAATAAATGCGTCTTACAATTGCCTCGATCGCCATGTCGAGGCCGGTCGCGGAGACAAGACGGCTCTGATCTGGGAAGGCGAACCAGGTGAAACGCGCCGCTATACCTACAGCCAACTCTTGGAAGAAGTCTGCCGCTGTGCGCAAGCCATCAAGCAACTCGACATTACAAAAGGCGATCGCGTCACGATCTATATGCCTTTGATACCCGAGATGCTGATCGCCGTCCTCGCGTGCGCGCGGATCGGAGCTCCCCATAGTGTTGTCTTCGGCGGTTTCAGCGCCGAAGCTCTCGCCAGTCGCAACAACGATGCGCAGGCCAAACTAATGATCACCGCCGATGGTGGCTATCGACGCGGTAACATCGTGCCGCTCAAAGAAAACGTCGATGCCGCGCTCCCTCATTCACCCAGTGTAAAAAACGTTTTAGTCGTCAAACGAAGCGGACATATCGATCGAAGTACCTGGCACCAAGAAAGAGATCACGACTGGCACGAAATGCTGGCGGCACAAGAACCTTTTTGCCCAGCGGAACCCTTGGATAGCGAACATCCGCTTTTTATCCTCTACACCTCGGGAAGCACAGGCAAGCCCAAGGGGATTCTGCATACGACGGCCGGCTATCTCCTAGGAGCGACGAGTAGTTTTCACTATATTTTCGATCACCGCGAAGAAGATATTTTCTGGTGCACAGCCGATCTCGGTTGGATCACCGGACATACTTATGTGGCCTATGGTCCGCTCGCCAATGGCGCGACCGTCCTCATGTACGAGGGCGCACCCAATGCACCCGATCCTTCGCGATTCTGGAAGATTATCGAACGCCATAAAGTGTCGATCCTCTATACCGCACCGACCGCCATTCGGGCTTTTATCAAATGGGGAGATGAACATATCGATGGCCATGATCTCTCCTCGCTACGCTTGCTCGGCAGCGTCGGTGAGCCGATCAATCCAGAGGCCTGGACTTGGTATCACTCGAAAATAGGTGGGGGTCGCTGTCCGATTGTCGACACGTGGTGGCAGACGGAAACCGGCAGCATCATGATATCACCGCTTCCAGGCGCGACTCCGACGATTCCAGGTACTGCGACGCGACCTTTCTTCGGCATCGATGTCGATGTCGTCGACAAGCACGGTGTCAGCGTACCTGACAATACCGGCGGCTTTCTTGTTATCAAAAAACCTTGGCCCAGCATGCTGCGCAATATCTATGGCGATCCCGAGCGTTACGAGCATACGTACTGGTCGCACATTCCCGGCATGTATTTCACCGGCGACGGCGCGCGACGCGACAGTCACGGCAATTTTTGGATCATGGGTCGGATCGATGATGTGCTCAACGTCGCCGGTCATCGCCTTTCGACGATGGAGATTGAAAGCGCTCTGGTGAGCCATCCAGCAGTGGCCGAAGCGGCAGTCGTCGGTAAGCCTGATGAAATCAAGGGCGAAAGCATCTGCTGCTTCGTTACGCTCGAAGCTAAAACCCAACCTTCGGAACTGCTCAAGCAAGAACTGAGGCAGCACGTCGCCGAACAGATCGGTGCTCTCGCTCGGCCCGATGAAGTTCGCTTCTCCGATAGTTTGCCAAAAACGCGATCGGGCAAAATTATGAGACGCCTGCTCCGCGACATCGCTGCCCAACGCAGCAGTGTCGGGGATATGACGACACTGGAAGATTTTGGCGTCCTTGAGAGGCTGCGGGCCGAAGACGAAGAGAATGCTTAAAAGAGCAGGCGCCTCATCTGGGAGGCGCCCTCACAGGCTCAATTGCGTCAAAAAGTTCTGTTTCGGACCAACCAATCTTTCCTCCTCATTATTCCTCCCTTTTACCGGGCCTCCAAGCGTGCTAAGCAGGAGGGGATTCGCCAGGGGTGCCGAAAGGCTGAGAGGATAATGCGTCGATGTTATCCAACTCTCATACACCTGATCTGGGTAACACCAGCGTAGGGAGTGCGAAAGTCGCAGCTCCCCCTTGTTGTGTGAATCCCCGTTCCCACGCACAAAAGGAGATTCAACTGTGGCTGCTTCGCCGAACGAAACGATTTTCTCGAAAGTCTATGTTCCCGGTCGCCTCCATCCCCACATTCGCGTTCCTATGAAACGCATTTCCCTCAGTGAAAAGAGTGATGACGGACTAACAGCCTCGCTGCATGTCTACGATTGTTCGGGAGCGCATACTGATCCGGACGCGCCTGTCGATATCACCGTAGGTTTACCGCGGCTGCGCAACTCTTGGATCGACGCGCGCCAGGATACGGAAGCTTACCCAGGCAGTCCCTTGCACACTTTGCATAAGAGCGCCTTGAAACAGGTGCACGCCCCACGGCGGGCCATCGCTCAAAAAAATATTTCGCAGATGCACTATGCACGTCAGGGCATCATCACACCTGAAATGGAATTCGTCGCTATCCGCGAGAATCAAGAGCGGGCTATCCGCCGCCAGCAAGCGGAAGATCTTGATCCCGTGCAGCGCGAACGCGAGCATCGATTGCGGGGCGAAAGTTTTGGGGCGCAGCTACAAGAATCGATTACCCCCGAGTTCGTCCGCGATGAGATCGCCAAAGGTCGCGCGATCATTCCTTGCAACGTCAATCATCCCGAAGTTGAGCCCATGATCATCGGCCGCAATTTTCTGGTGAAGGTCAACGCTAACATCGGCAATTCCGCAATCAGCTCAAGCATCGAAGAGGAAGTCGAGAAGCTGGTCTGGTCGACTCGTTGGGGCGCCGACACCGTCATGGATCTGTCGACAGGCAAAAACATTCACGAGACCCGCGAATGGATCCTGCGCAATTCTCCAGTGCCCATCGGCACAGTTCCCCTCTACCAAGCCTTTGAAAAAGTCGGCGGCAGGATCGAAGACTTCAACTGGGAAGTCTTCCGCGAAACCCTCATCGAGCAGGCGGAGCAGGGGGTCGACTACTTCACGATCCACGCCGGCGTACGCAAGGATTTCATTGCCCTGGCCCAGGATCGCGTGACAGGCATCGTCTCGCGGGGCGGTTCCATCATGGCCCAATGGTGCAACTACCATGACCAGGAGAACTTCCTCTACACGCACTTCGAAGATATCTGCGCGATCATGAAAGCCTATGATATCTGCTTTTCACTGGGCGATGGTCTCCGTCCCGGTTCGATCGCCGATGCTAATGATGCCGCGCAATTCGCCGAACTTCAAACTCTCGGCGAACTGACTCTTCTCGCTTGGAAACATGACGTCCAGGTGATGATAGAAGGTCCCGGACACGTGCCTATGCATCTCATCAAAACCAACATGGATAAGCAGCTCGAAATGTGCCATGAGGCTCCTTTCTATACGCTCGGTCCTTTGACCACTGATATTGCGCCTGCCTACGATCACATCACCAGTGCGATTGGTGCCGCCATGATCGGTTGGTTTGGAACAGCGATGCTCTGCTACGTCACTCCCAAAGAACATCTCGGGCTGCCGAACCGCGAAGACGTCAAGCAAGGTATGATGGCCTACAAAATCGCTGCGCATGCTGCCGACATTGCCAAAGGTCACCCGGCCGCGCGGGCACGAGACGACGCTCTTTCGCGCGCTCGCTTTGCGTTCCGCTGGGAAGACCAATTCAACTTGTCTCTCGATCCCGATACGGCGCGCAAGTATCACGACGAGACCTTGCCTAAGGATCGCTATAAGTCAGCTCATTTCTGCTCGATGTGTGGGCCTTCGTTTTGTTCGATGAGAATCAGCCAGGACCTCGCGAAGAAAACCGCCCAAGCCAAAGCATAAAGTCCGACTGATTGAAGCCAATGCCGTGCGCAAGAAAGGGGGAGGAGGGAAAGAGCATGACTCACGAAGCGGCCATTCTAGGAGCCGGCATCCTCGGACTTCTCCTCGCCCGTGAACTTGAGAGTCGCGGCTGGACGGTGCGGATTTTTGATCGCTCGACGGCTTCGTCGCGCACGAAAAACACCAGTGCGGCCGCCGGCGGCATGCTCGCTCCTTACAGCGAGCTCGAGAGTTCGGAGGCCGCCATTTCCGAGTGGGGACTACGCTCTCTCACTCTCTGGCCGGAGATCCTTGCCGCGCTGCCTGAACCCGTCTTCTATCGCCAGGCGGGGAGCCTCATCCTCAGTCATCCACGCGATCGCTCGCATGCCGATCAATTGATCGCACGCATTCGGAGCCAAGCGCCCGAGTCCGCCTATCGGTGGGTCGAAGTCGGTACCTGCGAACCGGAGCTGGCGGAAACTTTTTCTCATGGCCTGCTTTTACCGACGGAAGCGCATCTCGACAATCGCCAGCTGCTCGCCGTGCTCGAGCGCCACCTCCGGCTGAAGGGCGTGACCTTTGTCGATGAGACGCCAATTCTCTCGATCGACCCACAAAACTGCCTTGTGACTCGGGATGAATCATTTTCCTGTGATCGAATCTTTGACTGCCGCGGCAGCGGAGCGACTCAAGATTTGCCTGATCTGCGCGGCGTGAGAGGCGAAGCGTTCATCGTGCAGGCACCCGACGTTTCCCTGCAGAGACCCGTGCGCCTCATGCATCCGCGCTATGCCGTTTACATCGTTCCCCGGGCAGAGGCGTGTTTTTATATCGGGGCCACAGCGCTTGAAACATCCGACGACGGACCTGTAACCATACGGTCAACTCTTGAATTGCTTTCGGCGGCCTATTCGGTTCACCGAGGTTTTGCGGAAGCTCGCGTGGTCGAGAGTCTGGTCGGCCTTCGTCCTGCATTTTCCGATCATAGTCCTCGTATCCAGGTGGAGAGAGATGGTCGATTCATACGCATGAACGGCCTTTACCGTCATGGTTTTCTCCTGGCACCTTTTTTAGTGGAACAGCTGGGTTTCTACCTCGACGATAAAGCGGTCGAAACAAAGATATTCACTTTTGTTGAAAGGTCTTAGTATGCAGATCAAGGTCAACGGTCGTCCGCTGGAAATCGCCGCAACGCTTACCGTCGAAGGCCTCCTTGAGCAGCTTGGTTATCAAGATCATTTTGTGGCCGTAGCCGTGAATGAAACTTGCATCCCGCGACGCAGCTACGGCGAGCATCGCCTGGGTGAGCGCGATACGATTGAAATCCTTGCACCCATGGCAGGAGGTTAAAACATGTGGACTCTCGCTGATCGCCAGTTGAATAGCCGCTTGCTTCTTGGCACGGCCCGCTATCCGAGCCCGCAGATTCTGCAAGAAGCGATCGCCGCTTCGGGCGCCGAAGTGATCACCGTCTCTCTGCGGCGCGAATCGGCCCAGGAAAACCGCGATCATCGCTTTTGGGAATACCTGAAAGCCAGCCGCGCGCATATCTTGCCGAACACGGCGGGATGCGCGTCGGTGAAGGAAGCGGTCACCACGGCTCACATGGCCCGCGATCTTTTCGATACGAACTGGATCAAGCTCGAAGTGATCGGCAACGACGAGACGCTACAACCCGATCCTTTCGCGACAGTGGAAGCCGCTCGCATTCTCGCCGCAGATGGATTTGAGGTTTTTCCCTATACGACGGAAGATCTGATTGTCGCTGAAAAGCTCGCAGCGGTTGGCTGCCGCATTGTGATGCCCTGGGGCGCTCCGATAGGAAGCGGCCAGGGATTACGCCATCTCGAAGCGCTCAAGACCCTGCGGCAGAGGCTTCCCCACCTGACCCTCATTGTCGATGCCGGCATTGGCAAGCCGTCCCACGCGGCTGAAGCATTGGAAATCGGTTTCGATGCGGTTTTGCTCAATACGGCTGTTTCACTGGCCCGTCTTCCCGTTATGATGGCTGCCGCATTTAAGCATGCCGTCGCCGCTGGACGTCTCGCCTATGAAGCAGGCGCGATGCAAGCTTCGTCGCGCGCTCAGGCTTCTTCTCCAACGGTCGGTCGACCCTTTTGGCATGAGGATACTTTTTGATGGATGCAGTTTGGTCGATAGCCGGTCACGATCCCTTTACAGCCGCTGGCATACAAGCTGATCTCCGCGTCGCCTGGCATCTGGGAGCGACGCTCCGGACAGTTATCGCCTGTTTTACAGCCCAAAATCAAACCGCGATGCCCTTATGCGAAGCGGTTCCTGATGCCTGGTTCAATGCGCAGTGGCAGGCTTTGGCTCAGGTCGAAGCCCCTCGCGCTATTAAACTCGGACTCTTGGCAGAACCGCACATCCTCAAAGAACTCGGGGCTCGCCTGGGATCATTGAGCGATTGTCCTGTCATCTGTGATCCTGTTTTGGCAGCGAGCTCAGGCCGTGATTGGGGAGGTAGAGATCTACTGAGCGCTTACCGCGAATATATTTTCCCCCGCGTTTCTCTGCTAACTCCCAATCGCCCCGAGGCCGAACGTTTTCTTGGCTACGCTCTCGACTCCGATGAAGCACTGAAGCGGGCAGGAGAGGAATTCCGATCCTGGGGAGTTAAAGCCGTTTTGATCAAGGGAGGTCATGGTTCGGGGTCGCGCGTCGTCGATTATTTTGATGATGGAACGCGAGCTTTCTGGCTTCAGAGTGATAGAAAATCTGGCTCGTATCGCGGGACAGGTTGCAGCCTATCGACGGCGATCGCTTGCTTGATGGCTGATGGTCTCTCATTGCGCGAGGCTGTGGTGCGTGCCCATGCGCTTTTGCAAGGAGCCCTCCGCACATCGACCTCGATCGAACCGCAATTTCTCGATTGGACCGCTCCGGCTGCTCCTTTAGGCCGCTTGAGCTATCAGCCTTATTTCCCTGACCTTTCGTTTCCAGCGATCGACAGTATTGGATTCTATCCTGTCGTACCTGACCTAGCTTGGCTCAAGCGTCTTCTGCCCACCGGCATCAAGACGATTCAGTTGCGACTCAAAGACAAGTCACGCTTGCTCTGCGGCCGAGAAATCGCCGAGGCCAATGCCCTCTGTCGCCGCGCTGATGTGCGACTGTTCGTCAACGATTACTGGCAAATCGCTTGTGCCGAAGGCGTCTATGGAGTGCATCTCGGTCAGGAAGATCTCGATGCATTGAGCCCTCTGCAGATCGAGGAAATCAGACGAGCAGGACTCCGCTTAGGTCTGAGCACCCATAGCTTTGAAGAAGCAGCGCGCGCTCTGAGCCTCAGACCGTCTTACATCGCCTTCGGTCCCATCTTTGCGACGACCTGTAAGTCCATGCAGTTCGGGCCGCAGGGTCTCGATCGGATTTCGCATTGGAAAAAACTCTGTGCGGGCATCCCGCTGGTCGCTATCGGCGGTCTCAAACTCGAGCATGCCGCACAGGCCCTGGCGCTAGGGGCAGATGGCGTGGCCGTGGTCTCGGATGTGCTGGCCCATTCAACGCCAGAACAACGCACTAAAGACTGGTTGCGACTCTTTCCTTAAATAGGAAGGAAAAGCTAGGAGCAGGCTCAAAAAGGGGATAAGAAGTCTGCTGCATAGGCATCGGGGCCCGTGATAGCCTCACGGCGAAAAGGAAAGTGTGAAAGGAAGCATTCATGACGTCTCCACTACAATCATTGGTCGCGACTGGTACCAAACTGTGGCTCGATTCCATCGATCCTAAGCTCGTAGCGATCAGTCGCCAACAAGGGGCGACAGGCGCCACATCGAATCCTATTATCGTCGCCAATCTGATTAAATCTGGCCAGGTCGATGGGCTCATTCGAGAATTGCGGCAATCGGATAAAAGTCCCGAAGAGATTGCTTGGACTGTGACCGACCATATGGTGAGCGAAGCGGAGAAAGTTTTTCTGCCCGTTTATAATGCGACCAAAGGTAACGACGGATTTGTCAGTTTCGAAGTCGATCCCTTGCTCGAAGATCCTCAGCTCGGACCTGCGCACGCGACGCGCGTTGCACGCTATATCGAACTTGGGAAAAAATGGGCCGCGGGCCATCCCAATCGTCTGATCAAAGTACCGGCCACACCTGCTGGTATCGATGCTTTGGAAGGCCTGGTGGCAGCTGGCATCAATGTCAACGTTACCTTGATTTTCAGTACTCGTCAGTATCTGGCTGCTCGCGATGCTGTTTGGCGGGGAGCTCAAAAGTTACCGAGCCGCCAACAGTTCAAGAGCGTGTTCAGCATATTCGTGTCGCGTCTCGACGTTTACACCGAGGAAAAGATTCCTCAACTCGGCGAAGCTCAAGGCTGGGTCGGCATCGTCAACGCCAAGCGCATCTGGAAACTCAATCGCGACTTCTGGCAGGATAAGGGTCTTCCCCTGCAACAGGAAATGATCTTTGCCAGTACGGGCACCAAGAAGCCTAGCGACGCGAAGTGGAAATATGTAGCAGCCTTTGCAGGCAGCGATATTGAAACCAATCCACCTGAAACCAATGATGCTGTTGCGGCGAGCCAACAGACTTTCTCACGGCAGATCGATCTCTTGCCACCTGCTCATATCCTGGCTGCCATCGATCAGCATGTCGATTTTCAAAAGCTCGAAGAATTCCTGATGCAGGATGGAATCAAGAAGTTCGCGGATCCGCAAAAAGCGCTCCTCGAAGTGATTTCGAGCAAATAAATAGAAGTCAGAAAAGGAGCTTTAGCTCCTTTTTTTTGGTGAATGGCAGACTATGCCTCTCAGGGGTGAAAATGAAACTCATTCAGATGACTCCCGCTCTCTATGAATATGTCGCGCAGCATCAGACCCATCTGCATCCTATACTCCCCGAACTCGTCTTGGAAACTAGGCGCCGCCCTGATGCCGGCATGCAAATAAGCCCTGAACAAGGCGTTTTCATGCATACCCTGGCTCGCGTGATGGGCGCACGTCGCATCCTCGAAGTGGGCTGCTTCACCGGCTATAGTTCGATCTGTCTCGGCCTCGCCTTACCCGATGATGGTGAATTGATCAGCTGCGACGTCAATCCCGAAACGGCAGAAGTCGCCCGTCGCTACCAGGACCTCGCGGGCCTCGGCAAGAAAGCGAAGATCGTCCTGGGCGCAGCGAGTTTGACTCTCGATGAACTTTTCAAATCGCAGGGACCAGAGAGCTTTGATCTCGCTTTCATCGATGCGGACAAGGAAAACTATGAAACTTACTACGAAAAGTGCTTAAAACTTCTACGTACTAATGGCGTTATTTTAGTCGATAATGTCCTGTGGAGTGGATCTGTCGTCGATGCGAGTGATCAAAGTCCTTCCACACGAGCGATCCGGGCATTTAATGCAAAAGTCCGGACCGACCAGCGAGTTGATCTGAATCTTTTGCCCTTGTCAGATGGAATTCTCATGTTGAGAAAGCGTTAATAGGGCTTAGGTCCATGCCGCAGGAACTCCGACATGTCGCGCGTTTTCAATTTTTGCCGCGTGTACAAAGCTTAAGTCCGGATGTAAGATAGACCTAGTTCAGCCATCGAGAGCTGGGGGCTTTAGGTTTTTGAAAGGATAAGGTTATGTTCGGGATAGGTCCATTGGAGTTTATCATTATCGGCATCATCGCCGTCGTCTTCATCGGTCCCGATCGACTTCCTGATGCTATGCGTAAATTCGGCAAATTATTTGTGCAAGTGCGTCGTCATGCGAACGATGTGAAGAGCAGTCTGCAGGAAGTCATTCATGATGCAGAACGCGAACTCGAATTGGAAAAAATTCGTGAACTCCAGGCCAAGCTTCAGGCGGCCAATCCCACGCAAATGCTCGAAGCCGTCATCAATCCCACCACGCCGCCTCCCCATGAACTGGGAACTCCTGATAGTGAAACCTATAACTACGACGACTCGCATTATGAAGATGGAACGTACAAACACCAGAATCCCGGCCACATGCCTTTGACCCCTGATCCCTTTGCCCATCTTCCCATCCAAAGTTCACAAGCGGCCGTTCCAGTACCGCCTTCACCAGCATCGACTGCAGCGGATCATACGTCCGACGAAAAGACCCCAGCTGCTCCCACAAACGTGCCGGCAGCTCCCAAGAAAGATTCGGCGGTTTAAAGGTACTGCCGGTGGCAGTCTTCTCCCCTTCCAGCGCCAGTCACTGGCGCGAAAACTCACCGATATAAGAGAACTTTTTCCCATAAAAAGGACTGGCGAGACAGGCGAAATACTGCTATCAGCAGGCTGATTTCCGGATTTCTCGCCAGAGGTTTTCATGAGTTTTCAGGCCAGCGATGCGTCGAGTGAATTATCAAGTACTATCAATCACTTAAGTGATGGTTGGCCGGTGCCTGAGATCCTGGCTCCTGCCGGGGGCCGTGCGCAATTTTTCGCTGCCCTCCAAGCCGGGGCCGATGCCGTGTTTTTGGGCCTCAAAAACTTCAATGCGCGGGGCCGAGCCGAAAACTTCTCGATTGACGATCTGCGCGAGCTCATGCCCTTGGCTCGGTTTGCCGGGATGAAGGTTTTGGTGACGATGAACATTCTGCTCAAAGAAGCCGAGCTCCCCCTCGTCATTGAAGAACTCACGGAACTTCAAACTCTCGGCATCGAAGCGCTCATTATCCAAGACATCGGTTTAGCGCGACTATTGCGCGAGCAGTTTCCTCACTTGCGTCTCCACGCTTCGACTCAGTTGGCCGTCCATAACAAAGTCGGGGTTCTCGCGGCCGCAGCGCTCGGCTTTCGTCGCGTGGTTCTTGCCAGAGAACTGACGGCCCAGGAATTAAGAAAGATTCGCCGCGAAGTACCACGCGATCTCATCGAGATCGAAGCCTTCTGTCACGGCAGCCTCTGTTATAGCTACAGTGGACTTTGCTTTTTTTCCGGCGCCGAAGACGCCCGCAGCGGCAATCGAGGCGAATGCGCCTATACCTGTCGCAAGCCCTATCAAATTCATAACGAACCGGGCCATGGTTTCCTCTTCAGCATGAAAGATCTGGATACCAGTCTTGATCTCGAAAAGTTGGTCCATGCCGGCGTCGATACCCTTAAAATCGAAGGGCGCAAGAAAGATGCTCAGTATGTGGCGACGACGGTTGGCCTCTATCGTCAAGAGCTGAATCGTCTCTTTGGGCGGGAGACAGGTCGTCGTCCCCAGACGGATGTCGACGGCCGCGATTATCGACGCGACATGGCTTTTAGTTTTCATCGTGAAACGACTTCTTTTTTCGTCAAAGGTCGCTACCATGAAAACGTGATCGATTTAAGCAATCCGACCCATAAGGGCCTTGCGATTGGCACCATCGACGCCGTGCACGGTCGCAGCATGGAAATGACGACGAGCGAGAGTCTTGAGAGATACGATGGTCTGAGGATCGATCGCCAGGAGAGTCTCTATCATGCCAAACCCCAACACGGTCAGGACGTGAAGGCGAAGCTCCGCAGCAGCCAGCAGAAGTATGCGAATGAAGTGCAGCAATTCTCGCTCCGCGAATTCTACGTGAGTGGTTCCAAGGTGACCTCCTGCCCCGCTGGCAGTCGCGTTCGCATTCAGCTGCCAGATGAAGGTCCTCTGCCCAAGGCCGGAGATCAGGTCTTCAAAACCCGTTCAAACGAACTGAAGCGTCACACCGAGACCATGGCTCAAGCGCCAGATGGTGCGCGTTTGCGCCCCCTATCTCTCATCGATCTATCGATACACGTCACCGCGCTCAATGCGGATCAACTCGAACTCAAGGCGACCGCAACTCTGGGTGGGCATGCTCTCGCCCAGCTTAAGCAAACGATCGCAGGTCAAAAGCCAGAAAAGGAAGCGACGCTGGAACGCGACCTCATCGACTTGATGCACATCTTCGGTGACGCTCAGATTGAAACAGCATTGAGCCTCACCGGCGATCTCAACTGGTTTGTACCCAAGCGTCTTTTGAAAAACGTCAAGCAGACGCTCGGCCAGGCTCTGACTGCCGGCCTCGAACAAGCCAAACAAAGCATCCAAGCACAGGCCCTCGCTTCCCTCACGCACGCCCGCCGCCCTTGGCGGGCTTTGAGCGATGGTGTGTATCATCAAATCAAGATCGATCGGCTCGACTATCTTCCGACGCTCGCTGCCTATTTCGACAGGAATCCTGATTTTGCTGTGGATGAACTAGTGTTTGAGCCGAAGCGAGCTTTTCTTCACGATCTAAAAGCTCCTGCTTTCTTTGCAACTCTCTTTGAATTCTGCGCTCTGCATCGCCTTAGCTTGCGATTCGCCTTGCCGACTGTGATGAGGGCCTGGGATGAGCCCTTGCTGAAAAGCTGGGTGCTCGCCTTTCACGCTCAGGGTGGGCTGGCCTTCGAGGTGGGGAATATCGGAGCTACTGTTTTCCTCTCAGGTTTGGGCATTGATCTCAGCGGCTGCGATCTCAGCAGTGATTTTACTCTCTATGGCCTCAACACGGTAGCGATAGAAGCGATGCGGGATCTCGGGATCCAACGCTATGCTCTCTCGGTCGAGGACGATCGATCGAGTCTTTACGATAAGCTCGACCAATGGCCCCTTGCTGCCGGAGCTCCTCAGGTCATCCTCTACAAGGATACACCCCTCTTCATCGCCGAAGCGTGTTCCCTCACCGCCTTGCATCATGGATGCCCTGGCTCGCAGGTATGTGGCTACCGCACGCTTGAGATCAGCAATGAAGACGGTGAGAAGTTCTTTGTCGCGCATGAGACCTGTAAGTCTATCGTCTACGGGGCTGAAGCCTTTTCCTGGACGCAGCATAAGGCCGAGCTGGTCGAGCGCGGCATTCGGCACTTTCGCATCGATTTCCTTACGCGCCCCTATCAAGCCTCTGACATGGAGCGTATCCTCGATGCGATGCATCGGGGTCACACCCTGCCACAGACGCAGAATGCTAATTTTTCGAGAGTCCTTCTTTAGGCTTGGGATGGAGTCCAGGAGCTTGTCGAAAGAAGCGACAGCTCCTCTTCGCGGGATCGTTCAGTGAGTATGCAGACGATGATGGGCAAAGCTGATGAGCTCGAGCACATCGTCGGGAGCCAGGTAGTAAGTCTCGCGGATATAGAGGGCAACGCGTTCTCTTTCCATTCCACCTTGCAGCAGAGAAGCAATCGCCTGCACAATTCCTTTTCTTTTTTTATCTGACATGGCCTTTCCCTTTCTTCAGGACGCCTTTCTCTCATATTCCTACTGCAAAGAAAATGCCCATCGATAAAAATTGCGAGGGGCCCCTCATTTTTTTTGCGTCTGAAGCGGTGAACTCGAGCCAGACCATGACTTTGCCGGGTCTTGACACTTACAGAAATATATTCATTGCGACATCTCGCGCGTTCGAAATACGAGACAGTTTTAAGCTAAGTGATACGCCCTTCCTGACAGGAAATGTGCTGCCGCTTTAATCTCTATGCGTTTGGAGCACCTCAACTTGGTCCCCGCATCTGAGGATGGACCCTGCTCCTGAGACCAGAAAAGCGTTTTTGCCGAACATTATTTTACCGTCTATGGTGCGATACAAGGCCAAGCTTGCCAGCGGTTCGCGGCCCTTTATTCCAGTCGACGGCTCGACAGTGACGACGGGACAGCGGCTACAAAGCTTGGTCAGAACGATCTCAATCGAAGTCCCGATGCGCAGACGCGTCCAGGCATCTTCAGCATGAGCTTCAGCTCCTTCGATGACGATGTTAGGGCGAAAGCGATCCATGGTGACTGCAGCCTGACCCTGACCTATGAGCTTTTGGTTCAAGAGTTCCAAGGATTCTTGGGAAACGATCAGCAGCGGGAATGCGTCGGCAAAGTAATAGGGGACAGCCGAGTCCGCACTGTAGGGTGCTTTGACCCAACGGGTTTCTTCATGCAACCGCTCACAGAGGCGAAGCTCTGATCCAAAATGCTGAGCTAAAAACCGTGCGGCTGCATCGCCCCAATCTTGAGCCTTCACCGTCTCTCCCCAAACTTCAACAGTTCGAAGGCTACCGGTCGGTGAACGCAATGGCAGCGCTGCCTCTGTCTTTCCATGCCTCAGGGTGAGGACGGGTTCCATCATGAGATGAAGGAGCGCGAGGGAGGGATGCGAGCGCTGACTTACAAAACGACCGGAACCATCGACGAGAACAAAACGGCGATCATGTTCGAGTCCCGTGCTCTGGATGACCGAGGAGGTCAACTGATGCCCTGCCGCAGCTTTGAGCGGATAGATGGACAGTGATTTGACTCGGAGCTGGCTTTTTGCGGGGTTCTGCGGAGTTGACTGCATTTTTTTATCCTTCTCTCGTCCTCGTAGCCCGTCTCTTCATCTTGGGCAGGAAGGTTTTGCCGCGCCTCCCCATGCTAATCTGATAGAGATTGCGACAAGCCTATGCATGGCGCGAGGAAAACCAATTTTGCGATCCGTCTCACTCTATCTCTGGCTCGGCATAATCTGCCTATTTCTGGCTCAGCCAGGACAGGCCCAACAGATCTATATTCCTGCTGAAGCCTGGCAAGGTGAACTCCTACCGCAGGGGTATGGGGCGCTTTACGTGCGTTTAAAGCTCAGCGGCTTCAAAAAAAGCTCGCGGGGAACTAGCATGACGACGAATGTGTTTCTCCATTTCCAAGATGAGAAACAGAATCGACGGTATACAGTCAGTCAGGCCGTTCAAGAAAGTGAAACAGGAGTGCAGGTATGGAAGTTGCCCATCGGCAATTTTCTCCTCTACAAAGTAAGTTTAACAGACAATACAGGCCGCCTACGCACCTGGCAAGTCGCGCAGAGAGCCCGGGAAAAATCGACGGTGGGAATCCGCCATCTCTTTCTCAGTAACATGGGCATTCTGAGTCTTTCCCCGGCTGGAAACGCCAGTCTCATGGTCCGGATTCTGCCGCAAACCAACGTGTTTAAGAACACCTACAAACATGACGCTTTTGCTGGTGTCATTGATGCTTACAATCTGAAGGTTCAGGAGCGTTTAGGTGGGAAAACTCTCTTTGCCGAGGCTGAAGGTGACTTTTCTTCTTCCGATGAAGTGCGAGCCGCTTTCTCCTTTCAAAGACAAATCGCCATGATTTATAAGCTCGACGTGGGAAAGCAAAAAAAGTTTACGACCAAGCTCATCAGCACCCTCGCGGCTCAAGATCTCGATTTGCGCCGTTGCTATATGGAAGAACTCGATAAAACGCCCAATCTCAAAGGCAATGTGGCATTCAACTTCATGATCGATCGCAGTGATGGAGTCATGCAAAAAATTCAGTATCGAGGGGGAAATATTAAGAATAACCGGCTTACGACCTGTCTCTATTACACCCTTGGCAAGATGCAATTCCCCGTCACGTCCAACGTCGGCGGAAATATTACATTTTATTTTAGTTTCAGCGATGAACCAGGAAGGAAGGTTCCGTGAATCCAGAGGATATCAAGCAAAACGTGCGTAATGCGGAGACATGGGAGCGAGCCATCCCCATGTTCGTCTACTTCTGTGCCTTTCACTTTGTGGTGCAGGTCATCCTCATCGCCATGATGCTGGTGCAATTCTTCTCGCAGCTGCTCTTTCAAAAGCGTCTTGAGCATCTCTACGATTTCAGCATCGATTTGACCAACTATGGCCGAAATCTATGGCTCTATCTCACCTACACCTCTGAGCGGAAACTCTTTCCCTTCACCGATTGGGGATCGAGTTGCCTGCTCGAAGAAGCACGCCCTGATCATCGCGAACTCTGATCTCTCTGCCACAAGCAAGAAACCCCGACCTCAAAGAGATCGGGGCGTTCAAGACTTTAAGGAACGGATAATAACGATCCTGCCTTGGTGCTTACCTCAGCCTTAGCTGCGGCAAGTTCTCCAGTAAAGACCGTACGCATAGAGAGTCTTCAATTGACCATCGATCGAATCGTTGGCGATGTATCCCTGCGACTGAGGAAAGGTGTTGGAATCAACCGACACATTGATCGCCGTATTGATGTTCAAAGCGCGCTCGACGTTGCAAGGCGACCAGAGATTGTTGGAC
>CANJJY010000014.1 GCA_947474445.1 Oligoflexaceae bacterium | reverse complement strand
ATTGAGTTGGGCCCAGATATCGCCAGGGCCGTCGGATACAGGAATTTTGTCACCGCCCATTTCTGAAACCGACAGATCGATCGCGAGATCGACGCTCAGGAGAAAAGTTGCGAGGTTCGCGCCCGACTTCGCGATATATTCAGCCTTGACGTTGTCACGGTTGGCGGTTGCAATCTCCGATTCGACCACGGCATTGATCTGCATATCAGCCATGAAAAGAGTCATGACGGCTATCATAAACAAGGCGATGATGATGGCGATCCCTTTTTCGCCCGACTTGTTTTTTTCATCTTTTTGTCCAGCAAGGTCCTCGGGATCGTCCCCGATGGGAAAACCGAGAAAAGTGCGTGGCGCAAACTTCTTCATCGAGAGCTCCTAAAAATACTTGACCGCCTTCGGAGGATCCCGTGGTTCCCGATTTTGGACCGAACGAGGAATAAAGACCACCGTGCGAATGGCGGTCGATGGATCGTTCTCTTCGATCCCGCGCGATTCATCCAGAGGTTCGTCGCTGTAAGCTTCGATCTCTATGCGCACCATGCGCGGCAGCATATTACGGAAGTCAGCTTTGTTAGAATTCCACTCTTCGCGCCAATCTTCGCCGTTCCAGGCAAAAATTTTCATCGACTTAATGTTTCGCGCTAGAATCTGTAGGGGAGGATCTTCATCGAAATTCGTGGGGATGATTTTGCTATCGCCCCGGTAGAGATGCGTGAGCTGAGTCTTGTTGTCTTTTTCCAACTTATACAGCACGAAGGTCTGATCGCTTTCAGGAGCGTTGGCGTAAATAGCCTGATGGGACATCGTGGTCAGGCGTAGCTCACTGTTCGAAGAGGCAGGAGCGATCGCAAAAATAGATTTGGTCGCGCGTTCGACGTAATTGAGTTCGAGTCGCTGCGAATCGAGGATAAAAGCCTGCTCGAGATCGTCGACGATGCGTTGCATGACGACCATCAGGCGATGGTTGACCTTAGCCTTTTGGGAAAGCTCGACTTTCATGTCGATGCCGCTGCGGATGACGCTCGAGGTCGCGATCGTCATGATCAGAATCAGGGTCACGGCGAAGATGATTTCGATGAGGGTCATGCCCGCTTCGCGGCCATGCGTCGTCAGACGCTCATGGTAATGAAGTTGAGAAGTCACCTTGCGCGTTTGATCAGCCGCCGCCATTGTCTCCTCCTGGATTACCCGTGTCGCCACCGCCGCCTGGTCCACCACCGCCGTCTGGTCCACCACCGCCGCCTGGTCCACCGCCGCCGCCTGGTCCACCACCGCCGCCTGGTCCACCACCGCCGCCTGGTCCACCACCGCCGCCTGGTCCACCACCGCCGCCTGGCCCACCACCGCCAACAGGTGCAGTTCCGCCCGCTCCACCGCCAGCAGGAGGCTGGGCAGCAGGCGCTAGCTGGCCAAGAGCTTTTTTCTTCAACTGCTCCCAGGTAGCTTTCTTAGTCGTAATATATTCATCCAGGCGCTTTTGGTTGGTCAGCAGCATGGTCAAACCAATGCTATTGCGCGCAGCTCCTTCCGGCCAACTGACATCCACGCGAGCGACCTTGAGGATCTGTCCATCGAAGATTTGATTGATCACATCTTCGAGACCGGGAATCCCAGCGCCGGCGCCTCCTTCACCAGAGCGCTGCTTTTCCTTCCACTTCTCCGCCTCTTCCGGATCTTTGGGCTTAGGCCCGCCGCCGGTGATCAGATCGAAAAGCGGCAATTTCCATTCTTTGATCTCGACCGAGTAGAGATAATCCGAATCAGTATTGTTATCGAATTTGAAAGCCTGTTCCTTGACATTGCCCGTGGACTCAAGCTCTTTGAATTCGAGATAGCTCCCGTAGTATTCGACCTGCGACATGAGGCGCTTGGCTAACCAGGAAGCCTCATTCGCTCGCTGGGCGTAATCGATCATTCCAAAGACGCTGCCCTGTCCGCCGGCCATTTGCAATACGACGGCCGTCAGCATTCCCACAGAGATGATCACCTCGATCAGGGTAAAGCTCGCTTCCTGTCTTTTCTTTTTAATTTCCGACTTAGTGTTCATTGTCATCTTTCGTAAGATCGACTTCCTTGAAGCCCGATGTAGCTTCGGCCAAACCCTCGTAGGGTTTGGTGACAATCGTATAGGTCATCTCATCGAGCTTGGAACGATCATCGAGATCGGTCGGCGCCAGATAGATAACAGCTCTTTCCACATAGCCCTGCGGAAAAAAGTAGAGATGGGCGTAAGCAAGACTGTCCAGCTCTTCTAGCGTTTGCAGCTTCTTATGATGCTCCATCTGCGCCGAGCGAATCACAAAGCTCGGTCCCAGGGTCCGGCGATTCCACTCGGCGTCTTCGACTGGCTTCCAAACGACGGGCTTGAGCTTGTCCTTGGCAGCGACCACGGGCGAAGTTGGCTTGATCACCGTTTCATTGTCCGCATCTTCCACTTCGCGGCCCGCTAGCTGGACGTAAGATTGAAACTTCTCGTCAAACGCCTCTTCGGCTTCCTTCAGTTCCTCAGGACTGGGATCCCTATCTAGCTTAGCATCACCTAAAAGGAACTGCTCTCGTTCGGTGCCTTCCAGCCAGTAATCGCCGGTCTTGAATTCGAAGACAAGACGGTAGGGCTTCTTGTGAAGGACTGCCATGTCATAGCCGGCCCTGATATCACCGAGGAGATTGCCTACCTTCTGAGCAGCCTCGGTCCCGGGAACGATATTAAAATTGGGGACAGCGAGCAGCATGATCACGCCCATAAGCGAAATGACGAGTAGGATTTCAATGATGGTGAATCCCGCCGCGCGTTGAACAACGCCATTTTCTTGACTTTTCGCACTTCGGTTCATGGGACTTTCCTTGCTCCTCACAGGCGGTTTGCCGCAAAGAATCGCCGTCAGGTTCGACGGTGAGGACTTTCGCGTTCGCTGGAACCTGACCGCTCTCGCCCCTATGGAAAGGCGAGTGAAAGAAGGGGCGGCTACACAGGTCGGGGGGCGAGATCAGGCGAGAGACTGTCCCCACTTCTGAATCGATGAGAAGGAGGGGACAGATCGCGGTCAGAGCACTGAGTCAACAGAGCCCTTACTCAGCAGGCTTATCGCCTTTTTCAGCTGGATACGTGATATCGTCTGCTGTTCCCATCTGCTGATCGGGACCCGCCGAAGTCATTTTGAAGACGCGCGTGCCGCTTGATTCGTAGGTGAAGGGCACATCCCACGGATCTTTCAGCTTTTCTGTTTCCGAGTAAGGTCCTCGCCAATTCTTCGCTCCGCTCGGCGCCGTAACCAAGGCATTCAGCCCTTCTTCCGTCGAAGGGTAGCGATTGTTATGGAGCTTATACAGACGAAGGCCATTTTCGATCTGGGCCATCGATACGCGAGCCAGGTCGACTTTCGCATCATCGCTTCGATCCAAGATATTCGACATGATGATCGTCATCAAAGTACCGATCAGGGCAATAACGATCAGAATCTCAATGATCGTCATGCCTTGTTCACGACCATTTGTTTGGCGATCTTCGAAAGGACGAGCCGCCAAGTGCATCAGACGCTTCAACTTCATGTGTGTGACTCCTCAAAGATCCGTTATGGGACACCGAACTCCGCAACTTACCACGGCTCCGCGCCCTACCCAACATTGAACCTAAACTTCGCGTGCCGAACAAAAAAAAGCTTTCTCATGAAAATAACTTAACTCTTTGCCTTTTTTTACGCACGCCTCAAGCTTCTCTTATCGCTACAAACTCTTTTCACTTCACCTGCTTCATAATATCCATCATAGGCAGAATCATCGCCATGATGACAGTCACAGAAATAATCATCAGGAAAATCATCATGACTGGTTCGATGAGGGAGATCATCTTTTGGATCTTCCGTTCGACCTCGGCATCATAGGCTTTGGCGACATGGGCCAGCATGTTGACCATCTCCCCGGTTTTTTCTCCCGTCGCGATCATGTGCGAGACCAGCCCCGGAAATACCCCGCTTTTACTGATACAGGCTGCCAGACTATTACCTTCCTGAACTTCGATTTTCGCTTGCTCCAAAACATCGGTTAACACCAGGTTATTGACGACGTTTTTAGTGATATCCAAGGCAGGAATGATGGGCACCCCCGAGGACAGAAGCGTCGACAGTGTTTTGGTGAAACGTGACACCGCGAGCATCATAAACACCGGCCCAATGATGGGACCCTGGATCAAAAACGCATCGAACTTCCGCCGTCCCTTAGGACTATTGAGCCAATTGCGCCCAAAATAGAAAGCCATGAACACAAGGAAGATGGGCACGTACCAATAATGTTGCAAAAATGTTGAGAAGGCGATGAGAGCCTTCGTATACCAAGGCACGCTGACTTTCAAACTGGCAAAGACCTTGGTCAATTTCGGCACGATCACGACCAGGAGGAAGCCGACGACACCGAGAGAAGCCAGAATCATAATCGAGGGATAAACCATCGCCTGTACGATTTTGCCGCGGACGGTGACTTGATATTCCATAAACTCGGCCAGACGATCGAGAACGGTCGATAGATTCCCTGAGGATTCCCCTGCCCGCACCATATTTACATAGAGCCGATTGAAGACCTGGGGAAAAGCCGCTGAGGATTCGGCCAAAGATTTCCCTTCTGACACGGAATCTTTCACCGCCGACAGCGTGTTACGCAAGGTCGGGTTTTCCACTTGATTGACGAGCGCCTTGAGACTTTCGTCGAGGGGAACGTAGGCTCCCTGGAGGGTTGCAAACTGCCTCACCAAGACCGCGAGTTCATCCAGGCCGACTCGGTTTTGCATAAAACCAAAAGATCCCGCCTGGCGATTGTCGCTCGCCTTCTCTTCGCGGATTTCCGAAACAATCACCTTTTGCCGCTGCCGCAGCAACTGCCGCGCCGACCGCTCAGAATCAGCATCAATACGGCCTTTGACGTTGTTGCCTGAGCTGGCCTCGTAACCCTTGTACATATAGATCGGCATAGGTGTCTCAGCCCTTCTCGACTACACTGCCCATATCGATATCGAGTTCATCCGTCTGAGTCTTACGGATCGCCTCGTCGATGGACGTGTCGCCCGTCAAAACCTTATAGAGGGCAGCTTCGCGCAGCGTTACCATCCCTTTTTCAACCGCTTTTTTCTTGATGGTCTTGGAGTCCTGCGTCACGAGAATCAGGTTGCGAATTTCTTCGTCAAAAACCATCAGCTCGTACACCCCGATGCGGCCATGATAGCCGATTCCAAAGCAACGTTCGCAGCCGGCACCGGCTCGATAGATCTGCCTTCCCTGGAGTTCTTCCCGGGTGGTATCGACCAAAAGAAGTTCGGCATCAGATGGATCGTAGGGATCGCGACAGTTCGTGCAGAGGCGACGGAGAAGGCGCGTAGCGACGATGCCGAGGATCGCCGATGAAAGCTGGAAAGGCTGCACACCGAAGTCGAGAAAGCGCGTGACCGTCGAGGCTGTATCGTTAGTGTGAAGCGTGGAAAGGACAAGGTGACCTGTGATCGAAGCCTGAATCGCAATCCGCGCGGTTTCAGCGTCGCGGATCTCACCGATCATGATGACATCCGGATCCTGACGGAGAATTGCCCGCAGTCCCGAAGCGAAGGTCATCCCGATCTTGTCTTTGACTTCGATCTGGCCGACCCCTGAGATCTGATATTCGACCGGATCTTCGATCGTCAGAATGTTGATGTCACTCGTATTGATGTGCATGAGCGAAGCATAGAGCAAAGTCGACTTACCGGAACCCGTCGGTCCCGTGACGAGGACGATCCCGTGCTTTTGCTCGACGAGAGAGCCCAGGGCATCGTAGTTTTTCTTCTCGAGACCCATCTGATCGAGGCGCTTGCCACCCGCTGATTTATCGAGAAGGCGCATGACGATCCGTTCGCCGAAGGCGACGGGGATGACGGACAATCGAACATCGATATCTTTACCGGCGACTTTGATCGAAATACGACCATCCTGCGGTACCCGCTTCTCAGCAATATCGAGCTTCCCGATAACTTTGATACGCGATGCGAGCGAACCACCGTGGCGTTTCGGAATCTGCGTTTTATCCTGCAGCATACCATCGATACGAAAGCGCACGAGGACTTCGTTCTCGAGCGGTTCGATGTGAATATCTGATGCGCGTTCTTTTACCGCGCGGGCTAGCAGACTGTTGACGAGGCGAATCATCGGCTTTTCATCGTCCGAAGATTCGAGCAAGTCGCGCGTTTCTTCGAGCTCTTCATCGCCGACGTCGCCGACGTTCAGTTCGTCGAGTACCTTCTGCGAGGCATCGTTGGCTCGTTCGAAGACGCGGTTGATAGCGTTTTCGATGACCGAAGGCGGACTGACGATCATGTTGATATTGGTCGACAGAATCAGACGCAAATCGTCGAGCGGGTGGATGTTGAGCGGATCAGCGACGACGACGGTGACGTTGAAATCATCGCGCGCGATCGGCAGGATCTTGTTATCGCGGCAGAACTGAATCGGAATGTTGTCGACCAGCGACGGATCAATGTCGTTCAAAGGCAGGCGATCGTAGTAGGGCAGATCCAGCTGCAGCGCGAGGGCCCGCAGCATGTCTTCTTCAGTAACATAATTGTTGGCGACCAGGACTTCGCCGAGCTTTTTATTATTGCCGTCCTCGAGCTGCTCGCGCAGGGCGTCTTGCAGTTGTTTTTCAGAGATCGCTTTCGATTCGACCAGGATCTGACCGAGTGTTTTGTGTTGCAGACTGCGAAAATCTACAGAAGGCAAGCGCGTCCATTTGGGGGGAGGAGCCTTGGTGACTTCCTCAACCGCCTTGCTGACTCTGACATCTTTATCGAACGTGTCTGCCATGTGCCTTACCTGTAAAAAAGTGGTCCCTGCACGAACGAGAGCCTATGAAACGCCCCTTAAACATTTCATAAGCTCTTGGCTGATATCCCCTCAAGGATCGATCGGTTCCGGAATATCCATCGGTTCAGGTGGAGGTGGGGGTGGAGGTGCACCGCCGCCATCGCCATTGTCGATGGGAGGAGGAATCCCTGGTCCGCCACCGCCATCATCCGCTCCTCCGTCCGGAGTGAATGGTACGGTCGCTGCTTCATCCGAACGCCCATCAGCTTCAGGGTTGGGAAGCTCTCCTGCGGGTGGAGTCGCTGGCTTAACGAGCCCACGATCTTCGCGCATCTGCTGCTTGAGAGCATCTTGCTCGCGTTCTTCCAAAACGTCGTCTTCGGTGGCCTTGTACTTACCCTTGTCAGGCGAAGGCAAGGCTTTCATGAATTCATCGTCTTCATCATCTCCAAAGGCCTTGGTCAACATCGCGTCGCGATCGGCTACCTTCTTTTCGTAGATGGCAGCGAGATCGTTCGCTCCGTAAACGATGTAGGGCGTGAGAAAAAACATCAGGCTCGCGTTGGTCTTGGTCGTTGTCGTGTTACGAAACAACCAGCCGATGATAGGAATGTCGCCGAGCAGAGGGATTTTTTGAAAGGTCTCGTTCTCCGTGCGCTTGACCAAACCGGAAATAACCGCTGTCTGACCGCTTTTGACGGTGATCATCTGCGAGGTCTGACGCTTATTCACCTTCGGAGTTCCCGTCGATGCATCGTAGGTCCCTTCGTTGGCTTCGATGTCGAGCTTGAGCGTGATGTAATTCCCGGAGTGACTGATATTGGGTTTGAGCGCCATCGTCAGATCCGCCGGCTCTTTTTCCACTTTCTCGACCGAACCAGCCCCGATGACCGAACCTTGCACGGCGGTTTTATAAAAGATTGTATTACCGACGATGATCTTGGCTTCTTCGTTGTTCAGCGTCATCAAGCTCGGCGATGAGAGAACGCGGGTGTTGCCGTCCTCTTTGATCATGGAAATCAAACCAGCGGGCGTCACCGGCCCAATGCCAGGAATATTGAAGGTCTTACCCGACAGGACACCGATCGTGAAATCCTTGCCCAAAGCATTGGCGATCGCGAGTTTGCTTTCGTTGCTGGTCGTACCGGCCTGAGCGCTCGAACCGACGATCAGAGGGGCTGCCGTCGCTCCTTGCCAACCGAAAGCTTGAACCGTGTTCCCTGATTTCGCACCGAGAAGAGTCGAGGTACCGAATTTGAAGTTGTTCGTGAGATTGACGTCGAGAATATCTGCCTCGACATAGACCTGAGGGCGGCGACGATCGAGCTTTCTGATGATACCGTTGACCGCCTCGTAGGCAGCGCGAGATCCAGTGATCAAAAGAGAGTTGGAACTTTCATCGGCGGTGATCTTCACATTGTCACTGAGTTCGGCCACGGCAGAGGGCTCATCGGGAGATCCCGGCAATCGAGTACGGGGGGAAGTCTGACCAAAGGTCCGCAGGGGGCTGGTCGGTGTCCGCGCTTTGTTCGCGCTATTGCCTTGAGCGAGAGAGGACAGTGTGCTCGCTATCTTCTTAGCGTCGGCATAATCCAGAAACCGCACGCGTATCGCGGCTTGGTTAGCTGGATCGTCGACGGGAAAATCAAACTTTTTTACCAGATCTTTAACATCTTGAATCGTCCGCGGCGGTCCAAAGATCACGACCGAGTTCGAACGCTCGTCGACGAAAACCTTGAATCCAGAGGTCGTGGCTCGACCTGCCGTCCCGCGCTTGCTGGCTTCCGAAGCCTGCATGACTTCTTGAACCTTGGCCGCGATGCTTTTCGCGTCGCCGTAACGGATGGGTACGAGAGCGACTTTGGGCTGCTGGCCCGCAACGTCGAGCAGTTCGATGATCTGCAGGATGCGGCGGACCTTGTAACCCGTATCGCTGATAATCAAGGTATTGGTCGGAGCATAGGGAATGATGGAGTTGGTCGAAACCAGCTGCGATAGAGTCTGCTGAACCTGCTTCGCATCGATATATCGTAAAGGGACGATTTGTGTGATCAGCTTATCCGTGCGCGGGGCCCACGATGTTCCCTGATAGATGTGGAGATTGCCTTTGAGTGCGTTCCGGGTCGGCAGAATCTTGATGACCTTGCCAGTTTCTACTGTGGTGTAACCAGCCACGTTAAGCGCCGAAAGGAAGGCTTGATAGGCCTCTTCCTTGGTGACTTTCCGAGGCGATATCAGCTGGACTTTGCCCTGAATGCCTTTGCCCATGATGACGTTTTTGCCCGTCCAGATTGCAACGGCACGGATGATATCTTTGATCTCCGTCGGCTCGGGAAAGTCGATGCTCACCATTTCCTGGCCATCGGGAATATTTTCCGAGCCGGGATTATCAGGCTTCTTTGCGCCTTTCATATTCGGTCCGGCGGGAAGAGACGGATTATCGCTAGGCCCTTCGGGCTCTTCAGGAGCGGATTCTTCCGGCGCTGGTGGCGGATTGATGTTGTCATCCTGCGCCCAAACCGGGGTCATCAGCCCCAGACTCAGCAGAACTCCTGCAGTTTTAGTGCGTAAACGGATCACGCTACATCCCCCTAGTGTGAAGCAGAAAGCCCAACGAAACCTAGCCTTCTTGCTACTTTATTTCAATGCTAAGATTGCAGGGTGATTTCCCACCCTTCAAATATTCCAAACGAATTTGCTTATCCGTTTGCAGCGACTCATAGATGGCGAAGCCCTTCTCGGGTTGGGCCATGCTCGTGCCGTTGACTGCGGTGATCACATCACCGCTATTCAAGTTGGCTTTGGTCCATAAAGATCCCCCGCGCACTCCGATCAACTTAAACCCGACCATCGCATTATCGCGATGATAGGGAACTAAACGGCCTGTTTCGAGGATCTTGCTGAATCCAGGTCCCAGAGAATCTTCGACTAAACTGCTTTCCAAGGTAATCGTTCCCGCTGGACAGTCGGCGCTCTGCGCCTCGGGATCACTCGGAGCGGCAGGTGCGGCGGCGGCAACGGCGGCGGCTGGTGCAGGAGTGGTCGATTCCGACTTCATCATCAGCGAATTGATTTCGAGGCACTCTTTAACGCCGTTGTTATTGAGCACCACGCGCCCTTCTTCGATCGTATAGATCAAAGCTTGATCCTGCCCAATGATCCGATCGCCGCTGCGATAGATGTCAGCTATAGTATAACCTTTTTCTAAAATCGTAGCCAAAGAGGTGGCTTCGTTACCCGTGTGGATAATCCCCAAAAGTTCGACATTAACAGTGGGTTTCTGGCACTTGGCATTTGGGTTGAATGCATTCGCCGCATTGCCCTCTGCGGTGGGATCCGGCTCGTCCGGAACAGCGCCCGTATCGTTGAAAACGTTTCTGCCGACGATAATTTTGCGATAATCCCTAAAATTCGTTTCTTTGCCAATCCGGACCCGTTCGCCTTCCGCCTTGGTCTTAAATCGGTGCTTCATTGCGGTATCCGAGATGAACACCAGTGCTACGGACGAAGCCATCGAAGCCAGACCGTAGGCGATCAAGAGCACGAGCACGCTGCGGCTCGCAATTTGAACGATAAGGCGGTTGACGTCTTCGTTCGACCGCCAGAAGTTCAAGAATTTGTCTCTGACCACCAGAATCTGCATGCCCATCCCTATTGGATCTGGATTCCCATCGTCGTGACGGTGCCGTTACGATTCAAACGTACTTCGATCTCGCGCTCATTGCGCAGCTGATTGAGGAGCTTGATGGCGCCACCCGCATCGCGCAGTGGAATGCCATTGATCTCCTCGACGATATCTCCATTTTGAAAACCAGCCTTTTCATAGACAGAGTTTTCCCTGATGCGAGTCAGCTTGAATCCTTTCAGCTCGCCCGCGATCATATTGGGTTCCGCCTTTGCATCCTGCAGCACTTTGGTCAGCTGATCCGGCGACAGGAGGTTGCGCTTGAACTCTTCCGTCAGCTTGATGGTCGCACCCTTGCGTTCGAATCCATCTTCCCGGTAGGCTTCAGGCGGTGGGCGAGAAGCGATGCGATCGAGCCCGATCTGGCCTCCGGTGGGTTTGCTCGTCCCCTTGCGCCGCGCGACCGGCATTTCGAATTTAGTGATCTCTATATATTCGCGGCCACCATTGCGCTGGAGGATGACGCGGTCATCGTAGATTTCCATGAGTTCAACGCCGTCCTGGATGGTATCTCCTGCCATGTAACTGCTGATTTTCTTTTTTTCCGTGTTTTCTAACATGGCGAGCCCGTTGTAGGGATCACCGGCTGAGATCACGCCGGTCAGCTTCAGAGGAAGATCGCTGCGAACCAGTTTGTCGGAAGTCCGACCCTTGACGGGAGCTCCATCGATGCTGTCGCCGAGTTTACCCTCGCTGTTGAAGACGTTCCGGCCCACGATGAGATCGATATCTGATTTATTGAGTTTTTTGCTCTGGCTGTGAACCGCTTCGGTCCCTGCGGGACGGCGCACCGTGTGCCCGGCTCTGCCGAGCGGCAGCATAGCCAAAGACAGGTAGAGGGAAACAGCACTGGCGATGATAAAGCTCGCCACCATCACGCCCAGGACCCAAGCGGGGGAAAACTGCCGTAGGAACCGGAAAGCCCGGAGGAGTTGTGAGCGATCGATGTTTAGCAAGACCCTTTGCATATTTCGCCTAGCCTAGTAGCTGCGCGGCATCGCTGTGGCCACCTGATCTTACGGAACTCCTCATGAGTCCCCTTTAAGGACGGCGCACCTGTTCCACAACGATGTGCAGGCTCTTTCCTAACGCAACTATCGGCAGCTCGCCTAGCCCTGCATAAGTTTTTTTTTCGAGCTAGCCTAGGCACTTGGCTAAAAAGAGGGCCAAAGTCACATGTTTTGGGGCGTTTGTCGGAGCAGCAAAATTTCTTTAATAAATTGGGCGCAGGTACCCGCCGTAGCGAAGCTGATCGTAACGGCATAATCAGCCTCCTTATAGCGACGCAGCCGTCGCTCATCCAACTCGTTCAATCGCGACTCGAGATATTCTCTGCGCTGGAGCGGGTCGGCAATGTCGAGGGCGGGGAGGAGCAGAGGACGTTTTTTGACTTCTTCAGGATTTTTGAGGAGCCGGAACACCACCTCGGACTGCGGAGTCGCCAACCAGATCGATGGACCAAGCTGGCGCAAAAGGGCCCAGTTCTCGTCGCTTTCGAGAGCGCCCCCACCGGGGATGATAATGTGGTTTAAAAGACTGCCGAGGGACCGTATCGTCGCTGTCTCCAGCGCGCGAAAACCTTCTTCCCCTTCGCTGGCGAATATCTCGGTGATGGGGCGACCCTGCTTTTGTTCGATCCAAGCATCGAGATCAATAATACCAAAACCAAGTATTTTGGCTAATTGATAAGCGACGGTGGACTTCCCGCTCGCCGTGCTACCGACGATGACGAGGTTAGGAAATATTTTACGATTGAGAAGGGGGCGATCGAAGGATGTATTCAAGGTTGCCAATCCACTTCAGCATAGATGGTCCGCCACATGCCGATTTAGTAAAGTCTACGATCCAAGACATGGTGACGACCAGAGTTTTCATTGTGCTTTGCTGAGACTCGTTCTAATTTTGGCGAGCACTCTGTCAGCATCGTTCTAGCATTGAGCATAGTCGATCGTGAAGGAAAAATATGCATCTATCTGTCAGCACCGACGGCAAAGTGATGAATTGGCATCTGCATCGTCCCGATCGTTTCAATGCCCTGGGACCGAGCCTCGGACAGGAGCTTTTAAACGCTCTGCGCGCGCTGCAAGGGACCCTGGCTGACTGGGATCGAAAGGACGGCTCGCGCGAACCGGCTATTCGTAGCCTCGTCATCACGGCCACGGCAGTGCATATCGGACGCGAAAGTCCCATTTGGATTGCAGGTGGCGACTTGAAAGAACTTCAGTCGCTCGTGGAGCCCAGTGAGGGTCGTTCCTACGCTTGGCTTCTCGCTGAACTTTGTTCGGGACTCCAGGATTTACCCATTCCCGTCATTGCCGCGATCGACGGCCTCGCCATAGGCGGAGGTGCTGAGTTGGCCATCGCCGCCGATCTCAGGTTGGCCACGCAGCGGAGCGCCTTCCATTTTAAACAACTCGAGGTTGGGCTGGCGACCGGTTACGGCAGCTGTCAGCGATTGATCGCTTTGGTGGGGCAGGCGCGCGCGACCGATTTGCTTTTGCGCTGTCGCCGCCTGTCTGCCACCGAAGCCCTGCCGCTTGGTTTGGTCAACGAACTGGTAGAAAAGCCCGACGATCTTGCTCAGTCCATCAAAGAGCTGACCCATGACTTCAGCCAAATTTCAGCGCAAGCCCTGCGTTCACAGAAATTCATGCTCCAGCAACCCTCACACGATCGCCGTGGCCATCTGATTCAGGGCGAGCTCGATGCGTTTGAGGATCTGTGGATGCAGCCTGCGCACAAAAAGTTTTTGAGCGGATTTTCTGAGCGCGCGGCTTCGGCCGAGAATTAATCTCAGGGAAACAATTCCCTGAATAGCATGGCGGGGACTAGAGGAGCTGGCACCTGCAAGGCGCGCACAAACTCCGCGAGCGCGCTCAGATCCTGGGAAGGCCACATCCCGGCGAGAGGCAAAAGGGGAAGGGTACGGCGCTCGCGGAGGTTTAGATTCAAGTTTTGGCAAAGGCGCTTCCACTGCGGACTGGGAGGGAGTTGATCGACGCCAAAGAGATGATTGGGATAGGCTGCACGCAAAATGACCAAGGTCGCGAGACTGAGTGCATCCCAAGTGGGCACTGCGAGGCGATAGGCCTGCCTCGGTTCGAGCTTGAGGCGCAGGCGCAGGCCCGTCGCCAGGCTTTGCAGCCAGATCACCCCAGAGTCCCTGTTCCACAAGGCTTTCAGCGCTTCATCATCGACATCTAAGGGTTCAGGTTTGCCCTCGCTCTTCCAGAGCAACCGCCCGGGAGCACCCGCGGCGACCCAAGCGTAAACCCTACCCCCTCGCGCAACAGAGAGGGGGCCATCGTACCAAACATCGCCGCGCCAGCCTTGAAAACTCACAGAGAGAGCCCATCGATCGGTGGCTGCAGGACGAGAATGATTCAATTGCCCCTGCCACCAGGGACGCGCACTGAAGGTGACGCTGAAAGGCTCGCAGTTTTCACGTGCGAGAGTCGCCGTGACGGTCGATTCCTCGACGAGAGCCTCGACCGCCTCTACCGCTTGCCCTTGGCAGATGTAGATGTGTGGTGTGGATGATAGATCGCAGCAGATGGTCAGGCCCGGACTCACGCGAGGCGGTGAGCCGAAGCGCATCAGGACCTCGCCGCTGATCGGAGTGCCCGAAAGGACGCCTCGCTGCAAGATCCACTGCATAGTCTCACCTCGTTAAGGCGCCGATGACGGAGAGGGAAATCAGACGTTGAATCGGAATTCCATGACATCGCCGTCTTTCACCACGTATTCACGGCCTTCTTGCCGAATGAGTCCCAGCTCCTTCAATTTCACCCGCGTGCCCGCCTTGTGAAGATCAGGGATGGCGTAGACTTCCGCACAGATAAAGCCGCGTTCGAAATCTGAGTGAATCTTGCCAGCCGCGGCAGGAGCCTTGTCACCCTTGTGGATGGTCCATGCCCTAATTTCCTTTTCACCCGCTGTAAAATAAGTTTGCAGGCCGAGCAAATCAAAGCCGATGCGGATCAGTCGGTCGAGACCAGGCTCGTCCATACCGAAATCTTTGATCATCTCGCGTTTTTCCGAAGGTTCCAGCTGGCTTAGTTCTTCTTCGATCTTGCCGCAGATTTGCACGACCAGCGCACTTTCTTTGGCGGCCAGCTCCTTCACCTTTTTCGTGAACTCATTGTCCGTTTTACCATCAGCCATCTCTTCGGAGACGTTGCACACATAGAGTACGCGCTTGCCAGTGATCGTATGCAGTTCTTCATAAGCTTTCAAGACGGCCGGCTCGTCTCCCACAAAATCCATGACCGGAAAGGTCCGTGCAGGATTGAGAGCGTTGAGGTGAGCCTGCAAAGCGGCGAGCATATCGGCGATTTTTTGAATCTCTTTTTTGCCGGTCTTGGCCAACTTTTGATAGCGATTGTTACCTTGCTCGACCGTCTGCATATCAGCCAGGATCAACTCGGTGTTGATGATCTCGATGTCGCGCAGGGGATCGAGATGACCCTCGACATGCGTGATATCACCATCGTCGAAGCAGCGCACGACATGCGCAATGGCATCGGTCGAACGGATGTGACCCAGGAACTGGTTGCCCAAACCCTCGCCCTGCGCCGCGCCGCGCACCAAACCCGCGATGTCCACGAATTCCATGCTCGCCGGTACGATCCTCTGCGCTTTCACGTAGCGATCGAGATCTTGCAGGCGTGCGTCTGGAACATCGACACGCCCGACGTTGGGATCGATCGTACAGAAAGGATAGTTGGCCGAGGCCGCACCTGCCGATGTCAGAGCATTAAATATGGTAGATTTGCCGACGTTGGGAAGGCCGACGATGCCGCATTTGAAACCCATGAATCTTAGCTCCGCATGTTGATAAATTGCAGGGGAAGTCCGATTTCACCGGAACCCCTAAGATGGGCAATAGTTGCCTGGAGATCATCGATCTTCTTCGATGAGACGCGGATCTGTTCGTCCTGGATCTGGGCTTGAACCTTGATTTTGGAGTCTTTGATAATCCGCAAGATCTTCTTCGCTTCTTCCTTGTCGATACCGTTCTTGAGCGTCAGTTCCTGACGGAGGACATTGAGCGAACCCTGCTCTTCTTTTCCGTATTCGAGGAGACGCAGATCGATGCCGCGTTTGACCATACGCTGCTCGAGGAGCTGGTGGATCGAACGCAGCTTGAAGTCATCGTCGGCTTTGATTTTGATCTTTTTCTCGGTCTTGTCGAATTCGATCTCCGAATGGCCACCGCGAAAATCAAAGCGAGTTCCGATTTCTTTTGCCGTTTGATTAACAGCGTTATCCACTTCCTGGTAATCGATCTCGTTGACGATGTCGAACGAAGGCATGGTCTAAATCTCCTCCGAAAATGAAAAGCCCTGCAAAATTTGACCTTTCCACACTGCGGGCTTTTATCTAACCTATTGAGATATGAAGCTTCGCCTGACTCACATCGCCAGACTCATCTGCGCTTCCGCCCTCACATGGGGAGCGCCCCCCCTCCTTTTGGCCGAAAAGACTCCGGTCAAATTACAGGCACCCCAAAAGCCAAGTCAAGAGCGCGAAGATTACCAGGAGTGCATCGCAGCGGTCATTAAGAAATACAAAAACATCCCGCCCCTGCAGCGCAATGCCCGCGTTAGATATGGCATAGAGACCTGTCGGGAGCGCTATCCCGCGGTATCGATCGTCGTCGAATGTAAGCGCGAAATGACGGCGGCTTATAAAGACAATGCCAACGATTTGAAGGCCGCCCTCCGGCAATGTCGCGAAGAATATGCGAAATTCAAATTTAATCCCAAAGTGGCCGTCCCCTTTGTCATGAAGGAAGACCTCGCCTTCTTTGCTGGTGCAGGCCTCAATCGCAGCCTGGTCGTTCGGGCCAAAGAAGCGGAAACCGAGGGTCAGGGCATCTATCTCGGCGAGAACTTTGGCAACTACTCCTGTTCGCCCTTGCTCGCGAGCATGTTCCAAAACCAAAAGCCTGAATATCTGCTGTTCGGCAACGATCTTTTCCTTTACACCCCGCTTCGCCATGCCAATAAAGAAGGGTTTCTGAAAAGTCTGGGGCTCACCGTCGCCAAAACCCCTTCTTCGACTGTGCACCGGGAATGGGGCGAGCTCACTTACGAACCTAAAACGGCGGAAGCCATCAATTACTTTCCGACTGCCGCGTGCTACTTTGATCGAAAACTCGGCGGCCTCTATGCGGGCATCAAGATCTACTATCTGCTCGATCGCAATGGCTCGCAGGTGACGCCCTACTTTGGTTCAGCTTTTTACAACGAAACCTCAGAGATTCAGAGTCAGCAACTCGCCAACTCGATCAAGGAAACCTTGGGTCTGAGCTATCAAGTTCATCAGATCAAGGAAGGGGTGTTTTTCATTTCACAAACCAAACCCACCGCCTTCGACTCTGAAGGTGATCCGAAAAACATATGCCAAACAGGTCAGACCTCTCCCTATATGGCAATCGTTCGCTCGCGCGAAAAGAGCACCTTGGCAGCCTATTCTTTATTGGCGAATACTGCTAACCTCTGTCGGTTCGGGGATCGATTGAGCAGTCGCTTTCTCAAAAAAGGCGGCGATCCGCCCACTCCCCCCAAAGCCAGTCCCTGATTGCTTTTGCTCTTCGGCGTGTCGAGGTCTATGTCTACTGAAATTGCCAAACAACGCATTTTGCAGCGCGTTCCCCTTCACGAGTTGGTGGGCGAAAAGGTCGAGCTCAAGCTGAAGGGCGGTCGCTACTCGGGCCAATGTCCTTTTCACGAGGATCGATCGCCCAGTTTCTTTATCTTCGACGATCATTATTACTGTTTTGGCTGTCATGCGCGCGGTGATGCCATCACTTTTGTACGCGAGCAGCAGGGCCTGAATTTTATCGAATCGCTGCGCTATCTCGCGAGCAAATATGCAATCGAAGCCCCTGAATTAGAGAAGCCGCAGCACGATCAGCAGGCGCGGCAGATGGAAGCTAACCTCTATAAAATCTGCGCGGCGGCGACGACTTTTTTCGAAGAGCGCCTGCAGGGCCCGCAGGGTGAAAAGGCGCGCAGTTATCTCGCAGATCGGGGCTTTTCTCCTGAATTTATCCAGCAGCATCGCCTCGGACTCAGCCCGAGTGACCCCCAGGTCCTCGTCAATTTTCTGCTCCGCGAAGGCTATTCCATCCAGGATATGATCGCCTCTTCGGTGGCTAATGCCTCGCAATACGATCACAAGGGCTATGATTTCTTCACGAACCGTTTAATGATACCCATCCTCGATCTCTATGGTCGCGTGATCGCTTTCGGGGGCCGATCGCTCGGCGATGAGCAGCCGAAGTATAAGAACAGCCGCGAAACGCCGCTCTTCGATAAATCCCACGTGCTGTACGGCCTCTTCAATGCGCGCGACACGATCCGCAAAGAGCGGCGAGCCATAGCCTGTGAAGGGTATATGGACGTACTTCAGCTTTGGCAGCACGGCATCGGCTACGCAGTCGCCTGTCTGGGGACCGCGATGACGATTCACCATCTGAAGCGTCTCGGCGCTTTGACTCCTCGCGTCTATCTCATCTTCGATGGCGATAAAGCGGGCCGTAATGCGACGCTGCGCACCGTGAGTCTCGCGCTCGAAGTTCCGCAGACCGAGTTTAAAGTCGTCGTGCTCCCGACCGAGCATGATCCCGATAGTTTCGTCAGAGAATTTGGGCCTGAAGCTCTCGAAGCACAGTTTGAAAGCGCGCAAAACCTGCTCGAATTCGCGATTCAAACGCGCATCAGCGAGACGCACGAACTGGGAATTCCCGATCTGATAGCCAAGGAATTCATACCTTGGTTGCAGTCGATTCCCGATGCGATGAAGCGCAATTTCTTGACCCATAAAATATCGGAACTCACCGGCATCGAGGCCTCTCAACTCGAACGCAGTATCCGCGCTGAAGCGCCCAAACGACCGAGTGGAGCCACGGCGGCGCCAACGGCGGCCCCGCTGGTTTCCGAGCGCGCGCCGGTGCGACCGATGAAGGGACCGGAGGTCGAATTTATCGGTCACCTCTTTTGGGCTCAACCGAGCGAACTCGATCTGACGGTCGTGACGCAGCTTTTGAGAAGCAAACTCGAACTCGATGAGTTATGGCAGGAATTCGCCTTAGAAATGATTAAAACTTTGCAAAAACAGATGGCTCCGGCGATGCAAAATAAGGCTCATTGGACCAGTAGCATTGCGCCTGAAGTTCTCCAAGTGATCGGGCATCTTGAGCAAAATGCGGCCGCTTATGAAACCGAAGTGCGGCAACAGCAAATGGTGAAGCTGGCTCAGGAGATTCGCAAACGGTCCCTGAAAGAAACTCTGGCGCGCCTGAAACAGAATCTATTGAAAGCGACTCCTGACGAGCAGCTAGAAATACTGACGGCTGTTTCAAAAATTACGAAGGAGCTGAGTCAGCGCAGCGAAACTCACCAAGCCTAGAGCTTGTCTCAAAAAGGGGATTTCAAGGCGCGCAGAGGAAAAAAACCGGAGTTCACATAAGGTGAACGAGGATTTTTTTCTGACAAGCAACGAAGAGATCGCCTTTTTGAGACGAGCTCTGGCTAGAATGCAGCGCTTTCTCGAGAAGGCTTGTTGCATTCCTTATGTGCGATCCCTATAACTAAAGATTGCACATGCTCCCCCTAAGGACCATGTGTCCGCCCAATTGACACACCTTCATGTTCGGAGAGTTCTTCAACCTATGGCTATTAAAAAGAAATCAGCCACTAAGGCCAAAGAGACTGGAAAAAGCAAAGCAGTGAAGAAAACCGCTGCCAAGAAAAAAAGCGCCAGCAAGGCCAAGAAGACCACGACAAAGAAGTCAGGGGGAACGGCCACAGGCGTGGAAGCAAAGAAAAAAGAAAAGACCACCAGTGTCAAGAAGGCCGGATCACTGAAAAGCAAAGACGATTTGCATGAAGATCCGACTCTCGAGGTTCTCGAAGAAGAGGACGAAGATCAGGCCGATTTTGACGATGATGAGGACGACATAGCCCTCTTGCCTGATGACGATATTGATTTCGAAGAAACGGCCGCAGCGCCGGTCGAAGACTTCGATGAAGTGGTGGCTCCCAAGCCAAACAAAAAAGAAATCAGTAGCAAGCTCGTCAACAAACTCAGCGCGATTTATCAGAAGAAAGGTTCTTTGACCTTTCGCGATGTCGACGTTGCGGCGCTCGACGAAGATGCGACACCGGAAATGATACAGAGTCTGCTGGGTGAGTTGAAGACCCGGGGGATACAAGTGCAGGACAGTGCTCAGGACGAGTTCAATGACATCAAAGTTGTCGGGGCCACCAAGGGCGACGACGATATTCTCGGTGAAGACCTTGAATTCGCTGCTACTGATGAACTTAGCCTCGACGAAGACGTCGATATAGAAATTGAAGTCGATGCCGAACCTGATCTCGATGTCGACGGTACGCCCGACGTTGAGAAAAAGGACGTGCGAACGACCGGCGATGACTTCGGCAAATCGAACGACCCTGTTCGCATCTACCTCCGCAAGATGGGGAGCGTCGCGCTTCTCTCGCGCGAAGGCGAAGTCGTTATCGCGAAGAAGATCGAAGCTGAAGAAAACAAGATCCTCGAACAGATGCTGAAGCTGCAGATCGGCCGCGATACGGTCGTCGATGCAGCTCGCCGTTTTGCTTCGGGCGAAATCCGGATGAAAGGTTTCATCAAGGGTTTTGATGATGATGAAGCTTCTTCCAACGAAGAAGCGCATTCGGATAAGCTCCGCAAGGCGACCGAAGTCTTTCTCGGTGAATACGAGAAGTTCGAACGTCTGCTGAAGGAAGCCGCCGAACGCGAAAAGCCCGCCGGCAAGAGCAAGGCGAAAGATCCGCTGCAGGCGCAGCATGAGAAGATCTTCGAAATGCTCAAGGATCTCAACATCAACAGGAAGTTGATGACGGGAGTTATCGAGCGTCTCGCCGGTTACGCCAACTCTCTCCGCGAAGCCGATCAGGACATCGCTTACTACGCCAAGCGCATGGGCGTTTCGCGCGATGCCTTGACCGAACACGTGCAGAAGACTCCACAGACGCCTATCGGTTCGGTCAGCGAACGCGAGTGGCAGCGCGTGGTGCGCAACGTCTCAGCCGCCATAGAGAGCATAGACGGAGTAAGGCAGGAATCCAATATGGTTCCGAGCCATCTCGTTGAGAACTTCAAGGCTCTGCATGCGATGCAGCAGTCGGCCGAATCGGCGAAGAAAGAGTTGGTAGAAGCCAACTTGCGACTCGTCGTTTCGATTGCGAAGAAGTATACCAACCGCGGTTTGCAGTTCCTGGATTTGATTCAGGAAGGCAACATTGGTTTGATGAAAGCAGTGGAAAAGTTCGAATACCGTCGCGGCTATAAGTTTTCAACTTATGCGACCTGGTGGATTCGTCAGGCGATCACGCGGGCGATTGCCGACCAGGCGCGGACGATTCGTATTCCAGTGCATATGATCGAGACGATCAACAAGTTGATCCGGACCAGTCGTTACCTCGTTCAGGAGATGGGCCGTGAGCCGACTCCAGAAGAGATCGCGGCGCGGATGGACATGTCGGTCGACAAAGTGAGAAAAGTACTAAAGATCGCCATCGAGCCTATTTCCTTGGAAACGCCTATCGGCGAGGAAGAGGATAACCATATCGGTGACTTTTTGGAGGACAAGACGCAGTCTTCGCCTTCCGAATCGGTCATTGCGGGAAGTCTCGAGGAGCAGACTTTGAAAGCTCTGGCAACCTTGACGCCTCGCGAGGAAAAGGTATTGCGGATGCGTTTTGGTATCGGTGAGAAGTCGGATCACACGCTCGAGGAGGTGGGTCAGAACTTCGACGTAACGCGTGAGCGGATTCGTCAGATCGAGGCCAAGGCTTTGCGCAAGCTCCGGCATCCTTCGCGGAGCAAGAAGCTGCGGGCTTTCATTGAGAGTTGAGTGGGTGAGAGCGTGAGGAAGGCAGAGGTCTTTCTCACGGTTTTTAGTTAGTGCTTGTTCGATTTTGCGAGTTCTGTTAGATATTTTTTACTTCGTCAGGGCCTATAGCTCAGTTGGTTAGAGCAACCGGCTCATAACCGGTTGGTCGGGTGTTCAAGTCACCCTGGGCCCACTTTTTTCCGCCAGGAAAAAATCCTTTATCGACTATTAACAAGATAACGAACACTTGATTATCTTGCTACTGGGATAAAAGAATCTGCTTTGTTTATCAATATTCAGTTAAAATTACTTCTAGCCAGCTTTATGCTCTTATTACCATGAACTCTTCAATTATAACCGGTTGGTCCCCCGGTGAACTACCGACATCCAAAAAGGATGGGGTTTCAGAAGAAGTCATCGACTTAGTATGATCTAATCCGCTCTTCTTCCTCTTTTTTGACGCTTCTTTGCCAATTGCCTGATCAGCTTTTGCCTTTCCGGTCTTAACTTTGGCTCCACGTCCACTATCAAGCCGAGGAGTGAGTACTCCTCGATCTGACAACTCGGTTCCCGAGTCTAAAATTAGTTTGATTGCTCGTTTCTTTAATACCATTGCTGCATTTCGATCAGCATGGTCCCTGTGTCCACAGTTTAGGCAGAGAAACACATCTCTTGATAGCCTATTTTCTGGGTGAATGTGAGCGCAATCAGCACATTCTTGGGAAGTAAACTCCGGAGATATTTTAAAACATACCTTTCCATATTTTCGGGCCTTATATAGCAGAACAGTCTCGAATTTAGCCCAAGATTGATCGAGTATAGTTCTATTAAGACCCGCTTTAGCATTTGCTCCATTCGGCAGAAACCCTTTGCCATCAGTTCGAGCTTTAGATCGAGGAGCACGGCTCATTTTTTTGATCGAGAGGTCTTCAAAAATAAAGGCTTTATAGTTCTGGTTTCGGCAAAGGGAATAAGTAGCCTTATGAATAAAATCTAGCCGTCTATTGGCAATATGTAGATTGATAGTCGCAATCTTTGACTTTGTCTTGTTGCGTCTACCAGATCCCTTTTCTTGTCTAGCTAAACGCCTTTGATGCTTTCGTATATAGGCGCACTGAGCTTTATGCTTGTTTTTACTGCGCAGATCGGGACTTAATGACTCACCCCCCACTTGAAAAGAGACCTTAATTCCCCTGTCGATTCCGACAACCATTTCTTTCAGCTCTTCTTGTTTAAAATCGCGAAGAAATGATAAACATGAGTTTTGGTAGTCGAGATCGCTACACTCTTCCGATCCGTAGGAGAACGATACGGTCCAACATCCTGCCTGGCGTTTGATAGTAATGCTAGCTGGGATATCAAACGAGCGATGAGATTTCCATCGGATTAACCCCAAGTTATTGGTTTTTGTTCCGATATTCAAAAGGATCTGGTCACAGTGAGTTTCTAAGGTGAAAAGTTCGCGGGTTAGGTAAAGAGACATCTCATCGCGCTTTTTCTTAATCCTCGGTCGACCACATTCTCCTCTTAGAAAACGTTTGTTGGTTTGATACCAACGCGTGGCTGAATTTCGTAAAACTTGAGATGGAATTTCATAAATCCAAGGGCAGACTTCTTTTGACTTATATTGAGAGTAGGTTTGATCCTGCTCAGGATAGGTCCCAATTGGCAGATACTTTCGAGCAAAAGTTCTTAGATATTTTTCTTCTTCGACTTTAGCATTCCAAATAAACCTCTGAGCACCGGCCCACTGACTTAACTTAGCTTTTTGAAATGTACTTGGATAAATTCGAAATTTAACGCCTGATATCATAGCATTCTCACTCGCCATTGCGTTCGATCGAATGCTATCTAGTTAGAAAAGATGTGTCAAGCCTAAGATACATAAATTTGAATGGTGGCAGGAAGTCTTTGCATGGAGTCTTCGTGATTTGAATCGTTCAATCAAGTCGGGCACTCCATCAAATCGCCAATCCCAAAGACAGCATAAACAAAGCTTGAGAGCTCGCAGACAATTTTTTACCCAGTGATTCAATCTGATCATCGAGAACGCTCGTAGCGGCAGACTGAGCAACGAAGCCGCCATAATTATTTTCCATTTCATAAGACGAAGCGATCGGTGTGCTCATACCGATCCATTCTCCGGTCAGAGAAAAGCCACCATCAAACAGCCACTGGTTGCCTATGCTGAAACTTGAGACGATTTTCTTAACTTTTAAACTTGAATCAAAAAAGT
>CANJJY010000013.1 GCA_947474445.1 Oligoflexaceae bacterium | reverse complement strand
GTGAATCCAAATCCCAGATTCTAGAGCCCGGCCGACTCCATTGAAGAGGAGAGGGAAATTGAAAATTGGCTTGAGTACCGGCGGGGGAGACTGCCCAGGTTTAAACAGCGTCATACGCGCGATCGTCCGCTATGCGACGGGTAAGCTCGGACACGAAGTAATCGGAATCGAAGATAGTTTCACGGGGCTGATGGAAAGGCCCTACCGCGTTCGCAGCATGAGTCTTAAGGATGTCTCTGGGATCCTCAACCGCGGTGGGACTATTTTAGGTACTACCAACGCAGGGAACCCTTTCAAGGTGGCCGGTGGCGCACCAACGAAAGAAGTGACGGCCAAAGCTCGCTTGGTGCAGGAGGCCTATCAGGATCTTGGCCTCGACTGCATGATTGTGATCGGCGGCGACGGCACTCAAGGCATCGCCTATCAATTTTCCCAGATGGGCCTCAACATGATCGGCATTCCCAAGACGATCGACAACGATCTAGCCGAAGCCGATATTACGGTTGGATTTGAGACGGCGGTCGAAGTCGCCAGCGACGCCATTCTCCGCCTCCAGTCGACGGCAGAATCCCATGACCGCATCATGGTTCTCGAAGTCATGGGCCGACATGCTGGACATATTGCACTGCACAGCGGCATGGCGAGTGGGGCTCACGTGATTTTGCTCCCCGAGATTCCTTTTACTTACGAAGCGATCAGCCGAAAGCTTGAGGAAAGACGGCAGCTCGGAATGAATTACAGCGTGATTGTTGTAGCCGAAGGCGCCATGGAAAAGGGCGCCGAGCCTACTTTTCAGACCTCGGTTTCAGGCCGCAGGAATCTGGGAGGCGTGGGCCACGTTGTGGCAGAAAGGCTGTTTCAACTGACGGGTAATGACACGCGCATCACAGTGCTAGGCCATATTCAACGAGGGGGACAACCATGCCCATTCGACAGAGTTTTAGGGACCTTGTATGGAGTGAAGGCGGTGGATTTAGCTCTCAGTAGGGATTTTGGCAAAGTAGTCGTTATGCGCCAACACCGCATGGACGCGATTCCCTATTCAACCGTAGCGAATCGCTTCCGCGAAGTAGACAAAAATGACATGTATCTGCGTGCAGCGGAGGCTATCGGAGTCTGTCTCGGGCGATAAAAAAAGCGGCTAGAGCCGCTTTACTTACTCACCCAATCAACTTACGAGCGGATGATTCCGCCTCTCTTACCATGAGGCTGAGCGCGGCGGCGGCGCAGAACCCGCAGCTTTTTATTAGCCCGGTAGCGAGCTGTCTTACTACGTTTACGGGCAGGTCTGTTTTTACGAACGATGGCCATACTATGTTCTCCGAAAAACTCTTTGGGCTGAGAATCGAGTTCCCGCCTTGTCCCAGCAATTGATCTCTGCCGAAGTCAGGCGCCCCACTCCAGATCGACGTCCTGTTCTCAAGCATTTCGCGCTTTTCGCGACTCGGCTTAAGGCGGCCATGGGCCTAGAAAGAGACCGTGAAACTAAGCGTGAAGGTGCTCAAAGTCAAGACATTTTTGACAAGTCGAAAAAACCTGTTACAATACTTTTTCAAAAATAAAAACACATCGTGACGAGCTTTTCTAACGACGCCAAACCCAGGCCCTCGTCTGTTGTTGAGGTGAACCATGCTAGATAATCCTGCTCTTGGCTTGCCCATCCCACCAGAACACCTCGAAAATCGACTCCTCGGTCAAAGGTTTCGCATGGCGCTGATGCAGCCCGATGACGAGCCTTCGATCGTCCAAGTGATCACTCAGACTCTCCTCCGTTTTCACGACGAGGGCGAAATTGTGGCATCCACTCAGCGTTGCCTTCCACGCTTCTATCAGAGCTACAGAGAAAATGGCGCCCTCTATCTAGTTCTTAAAGACGCGCTTAGCGCCACCGTCATTGGGGGGGTGGGTGTCCGGGCCTTCGCAGGCCTCGATCCTGCCGAGTCATTAGGTGAAATCCGAGAACTCGTGATTGACCCGAATTTTCGGGGGCTCGGCCTCGGGCGCAGTCTGCTTTCTGTAGCAACTCAGAAAGCCCGTGCTTTGGGGTACCGGCGCCTTTATCTCGCTGCTACATCAGAGATGCGCCATGCCCAATCCCTCTTTCAAAGGAGTGGGTTTAGGCCCTTGGCGGCCCCCCAAGGGCGAGAAAGCTTTCCGAGCTATTTTGTCAAAGATGAGTGAAAAGTGACCTTTCGGTTTTGACTGGCCTCAAAGCCGGAAGCGAGCTCCGACAAATAAGGTAGGAACGTTCATCTGGAACGAACCAGCATCACCGATATCGCTGAAGTCAAAGTTAAAGAAGCGGAAGTTGAAACCAAGGGTTAGATCCAACTTATCACTCGCAAAGTAAACGGTATCCCAGCCGATCATGGTAACGAGACCAGTGGACGATCCGCCGTCGACTTTGAGGCCTCCAAGCTTGCCATCGTAGCTAGCCTTAGTCATTCCGGCACCGGCGCGGAGGAAACCAAAAGTCTTTCCGCCCAAACTATACCCATAGCCGCCTTTCAGCATCATGAGCATATCGAGATCGAGATCGACTTTAATGCCCCCATTATTCTTGTCTTTAAAGCTCGCACCGCCGGTTCCCAGCTCGACTCCTAATTCGATTCGATTCCAGGTATCGCGTTTAATGCCGTAGCCCAGATCACCGGAGATAAGCCAAACAGGCCCGGGAGCGCTGTCACCAACCTTGAGAGCCTGCCCAAAACTCGCGAGTCCACCAGCGTAAGGACCCTCAAAGTTCTGATCGACGGGTTCGGTCTGAGCCGAGAGCATAGATGTCAACATGACTCCAAAAGTACCCAGCAGCAAGTTCCGCCCAATCATATAAAACTCCTTTATGAAAGGCTTGTTAGGTCCCAGTATCATAAGGGAGAGTGGAGGCCGAGCAAAGACTTTCGAGATTTTTCCCGCTCGCTATCGCCAGAAGAGCCACACAGTACGTGATTCATCTTGCCAAGCCCTACGATTTCCAATAAGCTCCCCCGACTTATATGCTTATCGAGAGGTAAGGAACATGGCTTCCCCGACGAAAAAATCCAAAGTTAGACGCGCAATGAACAAGGCCGGAGCAGGCAAAAAGCGTAAAAATAAGACTCGGATTCACGGCTCTACGCCCCCGAGTCTTCCGCTTAACATGCCTAATGCTCATGAGAAAGCAATCGCTGCTGCCTCCAAAAAAGCTTGAGTGTTGAGACGACGAGATAGTTCGCTAACTGGCGGCTACTCGTCCCTTGCACCTGCTATTCTCCGTTCGCAGACATTCTCCTCTCGCGATTCCACCCATCGTTTTGAGCAAGCTTACTCATAATTAAGATTTGACGGGCCGAGTGTGGGTCGTATATTGGAGCTTCACCGCTGCCTGATACGAGAGGAATTTTGATGTCTTCCGATGACTTGCACGTTGCCTCGCTATCTGAAGCTCTCGCCGGCTTTTCTATCGATTTGATCGTATCGGGCTCGATAGGGGCTGTCGAAAGCGTTCGTTTCATACGCGCCCTGAGGCGCCTCTCTTGCGAAATTCACCCCTGGTTGACCGAAGGCGGTGCTCAATTTACCACAGAAACAGCTCTGTCCTGGGCTGCGGCACGACCTTGCAAACGGCAATTTGATGGAAACGCCTCGCACATCGGTGGGCGTGATGCCTGTGTGATTGCCCCGGCGTCAGCCAGCATCATCGGCAAACTTGCACAGGGTTTGACCGACAGTCCAGCGACGGCTCTCGCGGCATCTTACCTAGGCCAGGGAAAACCAGTCCTGCTGGTTCCCAACATGCACGATAGCCTCATAACATCGCCGTATGTTGCCGCCAATCTCGAGAAACTGCGTAAAACCTGTATTTTTTTAGAAGCACGCCGAGAAGAGGGCAAACAAAAGTTTCCTGAACCAAAAGTCTTAGCTGATCAAATTGCCCACCAGCTCAATAGCCTTGGCAAAGATCAGGGGCGCCCCATTCTGGTTACGATGGGGACGACGCGTGGGTATATCGATGAAATTCGCTATATCTCCAATTATTCATCGGGCGCGCTCGGCACCCAGCTTACGCACGAGCTCTACCGACAGGGATTTCCGGTCCATGTTGTATCAGGTCCTTGCCCCCAAACACCTCGTTCCTACGCGACGCTTCATTTCATTGAAACCAACGAAGAAATGAGTGAAGCCGTACGAGACGTGACGCGTGCGGGCTTGAGTGGCGCCGTGTTTGCTGCTTCTGTCCTTGATTTCATTCCTGCTACCAAGCGAACCGGAAAGATTCGGTCCAGTGAAGACCTTAAAGTCGAATTTATAAAAACGCCAAAAATTATCGGCCAGCTTACCGAGCCTCTCCCGTTTAAAGTAGGATTCAAGCTCGAGACTGAATTCAATGCAGAGAGTGAATCTCTGGCCCGCGACTATCTGCGCCGCTACGCACTTTCCCATTTAGTGATGAATATCAGAAGCGATGTCAGCGAACACCTTCACCGCGCCTTGGTTTTTACAGGGGAGCGTCGTGAGGCGCAAGAAGTCCGCGGAAAAGAGGGCCTTGCCATCTTTCTAGCCGCCGAAGCAAAACGGCTCATCCCTCACGCTTCGCTCGCGTGACTCTGTCTGTTCGGAGAACTCTTGATGACTCGCTATCTCATCGCGCTGATTTTTTGGTTTAACTTTATCATTGTCACGCTTGTCCTGTTCCTATGGTTACTCCTCGTCGTCGGCTATTACCGCTTATTTGATCGCGATAACCTGTCCTTAGGCGCTCATTCGGTAGCGATTTTTTGGGGCCGCAGTATCATGCAGCTGACTCCAGGTTGGCACTATCGGGTCCATGGCCTTGAAAACCTCCCTAAATTTGGTGAAGCTCCCGTCGTCATGGTCGCCAATCATCAGAGCGCCGCCGATATTTGGGCGCTTTATCTCACAGGAGCTCAATTTAGGTGGCTGTCTAAAGACGATGTATTTAAGGTTCCCTTGATTGGTCTCGCGATGAAATGGGCTGGTTATGTCCCGATCAGTCGGGGCAAGAGCGGTAGTCACGCCGCCGCCTTACGAGCGAGCAGTCAATGGATCAGGCGAGGGATCAGCATGGTCTTTTTTCCCGAAGGGACTCGCAGCGAAGATGGCCACTTGAAAGAGTTTAAGATTGGAGCCTTTCGCCTCGCCGTGGAGGAAAAGGTTGACATTCTTCCCCTTGTGATTCAAGGGACGCGCGATATGGTTCAAAAAAAGTCAGCCATACCTTGTCCAGCTCGACTTGATATTCAGGTTATGCCTCGAATCTCGCCTAACCCAGAAGAAAGCATTGAAGAGTTCGCCACTCGCGTTCAGAGGCTGATCAGCCATCGCCTAAAAGAGAGGACGGGCCCTTCGCCAAATTGGACGCGAGCAAAAAAAGATCCCCGTGAGGGGATCTTGAGCAAGCAATAGTTTTTAGGCGATCGTCATCGCCGCTTCAGATCTTATTAGCGCTTCATGTTAACCACTTCTTCAATCATGCTGTCCGTAGTCGTGATCGAGCGCGAGTTAGCCTGAAAGCCACGCTGACTGCGAATCATTTCCACAAATTGTTGGGCCATGTCCACGTTGGATTCTTCCAAGGTCGAGGCGTATATGGAACCTCGCACTCCGGTTTGAGCTTGGCCAATGCGGGGAGCTCCTGATTCCATGGTGGCGAAAAACTGGTTTTTACCTGCTTTCATCAAGCCATCATTGTTCTCAAAAGTCGCCAGGGCCATTGCTCCGAGCAGACGCTCAATACCATTCGTATAGAGACCATTGATGCGGCCATCCAAGCCGATCTTAATCGCCTTGATATTGCCTGATTCATATCCGTTCTGACTGTGAAAGACCGTGATCGACTGCGCCGCTGTCGAGGTTGAAGCTCCGACGCCATTGCCGCCTTCAGTCCGCATGTTCTTACCGAAGTCGATATTGATCTTTTGATTCTGATCGGCACCTTTGGTGAAGTTGGCGCTGAACTCTTCCGACTCTTCACTGAGAAGATTGCCTTTTGAATCGAAGCGAACCGTACCGGTTCCCACTTGCTTGATGGGAGCTCCATCTGCATCGACAACTTCCTTACCATCGACGGTTGCAAACCATTTCCACGATATACCTTCAGAATCGTCGACGCGTTTGAAATATGTCGTGAGAGGGTGTTTGGTTCCTTGGCTATCAAAGACGTTGACAGTCGTAACGAAGTCAGATGTTTCAACAGGCTTATTGATGTCGAATTCACCTTCTTTAATTTCCGCACGCGAGTCGAGATTAAGATTCATCACGCAGGTTTCCGTCGCCTGCGGGGGAACGCTATTGGTCGCGATGTGAATATCGGTGACTGCAGGCGAGAGGATGCCCTTATTATCGGCCGCGTAACCTTGTAAGTGGCCGCCCGTTGGATCTGACAAGTACCCATCCTTATCAAAGTGAAAAGCACCAACGCGGGTAAAGAACTGCCCTCCCGCTTCTTGCTTTTCTCCCTTAGGATTAGAGACAACGAAGAATCCATTGCCTTGGATCGCCAAATCTGACAGTCGATCGGTGACTGACAAGCCACCTTGCGTGTGAATCGTTCGCACTTCACTCAAGCGAGCACCGCGACCCAGCTGCGTAGATCCTGCTGAACCACCCATGTCGAGAGAAAGCAAATCATCGAACTCAACCCTGTCGTACTTAAAGCCCTTAGCGTTGGCGTTAGCAAGGTTGTTGGCGACGACTGCCATGCTGTCAGACATGACTGACAGCCCTGTAACTCCCGTGTAAAGCGCTTGAGAAATTGCCATGAAACCCCCTCTGAGATACTCGCCCAAAGCACAATCGTGCTTCGATTCTTTTTCAGATTAACACGGCGATTGAGGGGGAGTGGATTGTTGCAAAAATGCAAAGATCGAGGCAAGCTCGGCAGATTTATCTAGGCAGGGATTGACCAAAACCAATCCCCTTGCATTACTGAAGATCGATTCAGGCCATGTTGCGGAGCTTTACCTGCACAGCTTCTGGATTTTGTTCAGCTGTGGCATTCGGCTTGCTATGAGCTTGGCCGTTAACTTCGAGCCATTTTTTATATTCTTCGGGTTGCAGCTTAGGAGACGGAACTCCATCGGGCCGCGGGTTTTCAATCACGTCTTGCCAAGCAACATGGAGAGTGCGCAAGATATTTTCAACGACTTTCAAGCATTCGGGGTCGTTATGAATATTGCCTTCGATCAATTTGTCGATCATGAAAACATAGAGGTTTTCGAGCTCTGCTGCTAAATCACCGCCTGCCTTGAAATCCAGCGTGGCCATCAGTTCAGAAAGAATGGCCGTAGCCTTGCTAATATATTTGCCTTTATCGGCGATTTTCTTTTCGAGCATAGCTGCGTGAGCATGCTTCGTGAAGCGAATGGCTCCTTCGTAAAGCATCAGCAAGATCTTCTCGCGGCTAGCCGTGGTGACTTGGGTTTTTTGGTAATTCTTGTAAGGATTATTCATCTTTCCACTTCTCCAACTACTTTTCGTCAGCCGCAAAGCGTTGTTTAAGAAAATCCCCTTGGGCCTTCAGCCCAGTCAGCTGGCTCTCGAGAGAAGAAAAACGCCTCTTTATCGTCTCTTCCTTCCGACCCAACTGCGCTTCCTTGCGAACGATCTGCTCGTCCTGACCCTTGATAATGTTATCCAGGGCCCTCGTCCGGCTTTTCAAGACCCCATTCTGTGAATCGCGTAATCCCTTGACCTTGTCAGACAATCGAGCCGCGACGCCCAGTGAATCCTTATTTCGCACAAAGAGATTGGCAACACTATCATAATCCTCGGCTAATGCCTGACGAACTTTAGCGTCTGCTATATCGAGTCCCCCTGTCTTAGGATTCGTCGTAATGCCAATATCCGCAAGAGATCTGAACTTTCCATCGCCAATTGACGAACTACCAATACTACTCTGGAGCGTCCGCATGAGAGTCTTAATTGTTCCGTCGGCGGCAAGAATCCCCGCGCGCCCTGTCTTTGCATCGACCTGGAACTGGTCGTTGATGAACTTGGCAATCTCGTTATATTTGGAGACAAACTCACCGATCGCTTCCGTGGTCTTATCAATGTCATAGGAGACGCTGACCTGGACCCTTGTTCCAGGCTCCGAGCGCTTGACGTTGAACACGACCCCGTCAATGAGTTCTTCTAAGTTATTATCTTCATCTGTTACCGGTACGTCTTCAAAAAGAACGTCGAGATTCCGCCCGGTGACTTGTTCTTTGAACTCAAGAAAGGTGGTATCAGCATCGATCATGATTTTCGATTCTTTACCGCTCTTTTCGCTAACCACCAGTAACCGGTAGGGATCGGGCTGATACTTGGTATTTACAACCATAGCTTTGACGCCACCATCCTTGTCATTGATGGCATTTGCGACGTCGTTGAGATTAGCTCCCGGCTCAATCGTCACTTCTAGATCGTCTTCGCCCTCGCGCTCGATGACCATGTAGCCAAACCCAACAGGTGTTTTGTCCTTATCGGGAAAGCCATAGGCTAATTCCTTCTCTGATTTAGCGAGTCCACGCACTTCGAATTCGTTGTTACCGACGAGAGTGTAACCCTCTATAACTCCATCGATAATATCAGGATGGGACGACTCTACCTTCATCTTATAGAAGTCGGTTTTGGTCTTTAGCTTATTTAGGCTCGTGTCCAGACCCGAAACGAGATCGACGAGCTTGGTAAACTCGTCTTTCTCGGTTTGAATCTTTTCCTTACGCTTTTTGGCGTTTTCAATCGGGATCTTTTCAACTTCGATCAGACCATCTACAATCTTAGGATCGAAAAGCCCTGATGTTGCACCCGGTCCTCGCACACCCATCTGTGCCCCCTTTTCGCTGGACTTACTTATTTCATGTCAGGCTAGGAGCAGAGTCGACTATGTTACCCATCCATCCTTCTGCACCTCAGCAATTTCGTCAACGCAACGAATTGCTGCAAAAATGCCTCCGGCCGGAGCCCCTACCCTTTCCTATCGAAGCTGAATATCCGATCGTGCTTGCGCCCGAGGGCAGTATCTATAGCTATTGCGTCTATGAGGGAGAGGAGATTTGCTCTCACGCCAACCTCTGGCCCCGCCGCGCGATCAATGAGCTCGGAGAAGAAGCTTTTCGACTTGGCCTCGTCGGCAATGTGGCGACGGATGCAGCTTTGCGTGGTCATGGCTATATGCGGAGCTTGCTTTCAACTATTGAAGAGGAAGCCACGAGCCAAGGACTTGCTGCCTTGGTGCTATGGAGCGACCTTGACTCATTTTATCACAAATTAGGTTTTACTTCAGTCGGCAGAGAATACCGGTTTCATTACCTCCGCGGCTCTCTCCCGCCCTGTGATATCCAGCCAATTCATGTAGGCTACTCAAGCTATTCAGACGATTTTTTGGCCAATGTCCTCCGCTTGAGACTTGCTTTACCCCTGACCCTAGGGAGAAATATTGAAGAGTTCAAACGCCTCCTCAGCATTCCTTGGCTTAAGCTCTATGTATCGATCAAAAAAGATCAACCCACCGCCTACGCTCTGATGGGCAAGGGTTACGACATGGTGGGCGTCGTTCATGAATGGGGAGCGAGAGAGCCCAAAGAGCTATTGAAGCTCTTGAGCTATATTTGTCAGGATAGTGATCTAGAACAAACTATGCTTCTGAGCCCGGCGGGCCTTTCGGCTCATTGGAGGAGAACCCTCGCGGCGGTAGCCGCCCTGAACGAGGAACTCCCTATGGCTCTGATGCGCGTCATCGATCCTAGGCACCAGTCATCTTTAGAGAATCTTTTCGTCTGGGGATTGGATTCTATTTAAATGGGCAACCATGTGAAAAGCCAAGCGTGGTCTTCCCGCGCTTGGCTCTTCAAATCATAAAAGACAGATAAGTTGGGGGCTTATTACTGCTGAAGGAGCGTAAGAGCCATCTTAGGAATCGAGTTCGCCTGCTGAAGAACCGAAGTTCCTGCCTGCATCATAATGTTATTTCGCGTGAGTTCAGATGTTTCTACTGCGATATCCACATCTTTGATCCGTGAATTTGCGGCAGATAGATTTTCAATCGACACAGAGAGGTTGCGAATCGTACTCGAGAGCCGGTTATCGATGGCACCAAGTTCGCCACGAATAGACGACACTTCCTCAATAGCTGTATCGATGAAAGCTAAGCTTCGTTGCGCATTGACTTTAGTATCTATGGAAAGCTCTTCGAGACCCAATTTATCCGTGTTTACATCGGATTTGAAAGCGTCGAAGGAAATTCTATCGACCCCAAGTAAGTTTTGACCACCTGTACTCACTTGAAAATCTAGACTTCCACCGGTTCCATCGAGCAAGGCGGTGCCGTTGAATTCCGTGACGTTGGCGACGCGATCGATCTCTTCCTTCATCGCCTGATATTCTTCGTTCAAGTAGCGTCGTTCCTGGGGCCCAATCGTATCACTGGCAGCCTGCACACCTAATTCACGAAGACGAATCAGAATATTTTGTACTTCTTCCAACCCACCTTCAGCGACCTGTATCAAGGAAATGCCGTCGGAAGCATTCCGCTGAGCTTGGATCAAGCCGCGAGTCTTCGCTCGCAACTTTTCAGAAATCGCAAGACCGGCTGCGTCATCACCAGCTTTATTGATTCGATAACCGCTTGAGAGACGCTCGAGAGATCGATCGAGCAATCTGCGCGTGTTAATCATGTGTCTTTGAGCTGTGAGCGAAGAGACGTTGGTCGCAATCCGCAAACCCATGAGGACCCTCCGAAACACTCCGAGGAAAATGCACCTTAGAGCTGATGCTAACGCCGTAACTACGAGCCCTGAGAGTGGCTCTTTTTCAGTCTAACACGATGGATATTGTCGTTACAAGGCGTCGGGGAAGATGCTGAGCGGAGAATCTTTTGCCTAGCTTAGGTTTGGAGCAAAGGCGCGTGGCATTACCTGATGGGACCGCGCGCCCCTCCTATCTAAAGAGCCAAGCTCGCGAGGTCCGCGATCAGAGTCGATAGTTTACTTCCTTCGACCTGGACGGGAACCGGAAGGCTCTTACTTTTCAGCCAGAACTTTGCGGGAGTTGAACCGACGTCTTCATAGACGGAGAGCAGGTCGAGTTCTGCCTTCTGACTTTTCAATAGGATGGAGAACTTAGGCGTAAGAGTGGCTATCACTGTTTTTTGCGCCTCATCTGGATAGGCTTCGACTTTAATCTTCAGGAATTTGTCGAGCCAGTTCCGAAAGGCTTCGTCAGGAGTATCGAGCTTATCCCGCACATACCAGGATTTACTCTGACCCTTGACTTGCCTGACGTATTCGCGATGCTTATCTCCCACACTGAGGACAGCTGATTCAACCTCGTCTGGATTAAGCCGGTAAGGATTTGTCAGGGCTAGCCGCGCCTTGGGTCGTTCAAAAGACGCAAAGATCTGCTTGGCGACCAGCAATACAATTTGCTTGTCTTCGTCAAGAGCAAATACGTCAGGGGATTGGAAGCCACGCTTGCCCAAAGCCAACTTGAAAGTCTTATCACCACTGAACTTGATCAGAAAATGCCCGGTCGGTTTGTCGAGCCCGAACTCCTCGAGCTTTAAATCCTTCGCGGCGCCAATAATCTTTTCAACTTGAAATGAATAGAGGGCATCCGTGGTTTCTTTAAGCTTATCGTTAGCGAGAAACCGCTCCTTTACTTCCTGCTCGCCTTCGGGCGTCTTGGCCTTTGAAATGGCCTCGACCCAATAAACTTCATTTTCTCCTTCCCCTTCGCGCGTAATTTCAGTTTTTTTCCCGTCCCCCTCATAGGACATCTGCACGATGCTGCCTTTAGGCAGGGCCATCCATTCTTGAGCGGAGCTTTGCTTTTCCTTGGTCGATCCAGTTGAGAAGTAAGCGAATACCAAAGATGCCAGGAAAAATGCCAGGTAGGGCAATATCTTTACTTTCATGAGCGAACCCTCTTGCGGCGATTGGCCAGAAATCCTAGGCCGAGAATAAGGATAGGAATAAGATAGATGGAACCATGAAACACAAAGAGTTCTCGCCCTTTCGAGTGTTGAATCTTCACATCCTCTTCCGATTCAATCACTCCCGCTGTGTCGGTTCTATTATTGAGCCAACGAAAGGCATCGAGTACCGCGAATTGGTTACCATTATAGGTCATGAGCACATCAGAGAGGAGGGTGGAATCGGCGAAGGCCACGACCTGAGCCTTTTTACCAGGTTCGAATTCTTTTTCTGCAGCCGCTGCGACAGCATAAGAATTGCGGACTTCATCTTTGTCAAATTGTAGATTGCGATTGCGGTCGATAAAAGTACTTTTGGTCGACAAGATCGTGGCCACGGTTTTCCAGCCATTGGCGGCTGACTGCACATCAAATGTACCGCTCTGAAAAAACAAGACATTGAGCTTGTCGTCGTTGCGAGTCAGCGTCGTAACAGATTCATGGGAACCAAACACGTTACTGTAGAGGAAGAGTCGATTGACATTGCTGTCACGTCCCATGCTGACAAAATCGCGGTCGTTGACGAGCGGAAGCTTTTTAAAGGTTAGGCCCATCTCCTGCAAAACCTCTAAGAGTGGACCCTGATCTCCCAGGGAAATGCCTTCGGGGGACTCGCCTCCCGCTTCGACATCCAGGCTGACCAATAGCTTGCCCCCTTGCGAGAGATAAGCACGTAAAGCGCTAACTTCTTCGACGGCGAGAGTTGTGACTGGTCCAACCAAGGCAACCAGGGATGCTTCCGGCGGAATCGAGGAGAACGCATTGCCCAAGGTTTTCGTTCTAATGTTTTGCGACTTCAAGATCGCTTCGAGACCTTTTAAGGACCGAAGAGGCGGCCTATCCTCTCCGCTCCAGCCCATCTCTCCATGGGAGGTGATGAAGTAAGCGGTCTTCGGAGCTTCCGTCAGCATGATCAGTGCCTTTTGGAAGTCACTATCGAGCGTGCGGAGCTTGCGTCGCGCCGTTTCGATTTTATCGCCAAGTTCGATCCGCTGTCTCTGATCTTCGCCCTTCTGAAGAATGATCAAACCATTCCTGGAAGCGCGATAGGTCTCCGCTTGAAGAGGATTATAGTCCTTGTCGTAAGTATTGACGGTAATCTTCGGATTCTGCTTGGCCACCAGTTCGATATATTCCTGAGCAAAAGGCATCACTTCGGAGTCTTTAGCAAAGAACAGAGCGATCTCGATAGGCTCCTGGATGGCGGCAGCTGTTTTGAGGGTGGATTCACCGGGTTTTGTCGTCTTGAAATAGGAAAGGTCAAAAACTTTATCGCGATTTGATGTGGCATAGTTGAAAGCCAAGAGTCCGGACGCGAGAAGTCCAATGTTGAGCCACCCTATTCCACTCCAATAGAGCCGGTTGGGCTCCGCCGTCTGGCCTTCCCCGTTAGTCCGATGAGCCAACTCAAGCCCGACTCCGACCGCAAGACCTAGGATAATGAAAGTAAGCCAGAGAACGAGGAGCCCTTTGTCGAGAGGATGATCGGGAGAAGGAGCCGAACCAAGCCGCCAGCGATAGATGAAGTAGAGTGCGATGCCCAGCAGGACTGTCGCCTTCCAAAGGCTGAGATAAAGCCAAGACTTAGCTTCGGGATGGAGCTGCCTCTTTTCGGCGCGACGCATGAGGAGCACGCTCGTCAGGAGAGGCAGAAGGCAAAGCGCCCCGGCTGCTAGCCGCAAATACTTGTGAAAGTCATAAACGCTGAAGTAGCGCTCCGTCGCAAACATCAAAACCAGACCCAGAAAAAACAAGGGAATCCTCAAGACTTTTAGACTTTCCATTAGCCTTGCAACCTCCGTGTTTCGAGCGATTTAATAGAAGCTTCAATGAAAAACCAGGACAGACTGAGGTAATAGACGCAGTCTTTGATATGGAGGACGCCGACGGAGAAAGGTCGAAAGCGTTCGTTATGGATCGACATGTACATGAATACTTCGCGGAAGGGAGTATCGACCTTATAGGATACCAACCAAAGAAGAAGGAAGATGACCGTAATAGCGGCTGCCAGTACCCCAGCCATAAGCTGATTCGGGGCGATGACCGAAGCGAAGAGTGAGATTGAGATCACGCCAGCGCCGAGCAGCAGCAGGCCGAGATACCCAGAAAAAAGATGGCCCAAAGAGACTTTACCTTCTAAGAAAATAAGGCTGGGCAGATATATACTTAAGATCTGCAGGATCGCATACATCAGCCAAGCCGACAGAAACTTCCCCAACACCAGCTGTCTCTCTGAAATAGGTGAAGTATAAAAGAGGACGATCGTCCCCGACTGCTTTTCTTCTGCGAGGAGTCTGATCGACAGAAGAACCGCAGCCACCATCCCTATGCCACTGCTATAATAAAAGAAATCTTTGAGCACATCGCTCGAAAACTTCGGCGCGTCGCCGATGGCAAAAGCATTGAAGAGCAAGCCCTCGATCAAAAGCGCAGCGAACAAAATAATGTAACCCATCCAGGTCGTAAAATAGGCCGACAGTTCGCGTCGGGCAATCAGCCAGATCTTAGCCATGTGTTCTCCCCTCCCCTTCACCTTTGACGAGCTTCAAGAACAGAGTCTCGAGCTCTGCTTCCTTTTTACCAAGACTGAGAACGGCGGCACCTGACTCGACAGCGATACGCGCAATTTCCGGCCTCAGGTCGGTCGAACATTGAATGAGAAGTTGGACGGGCTGTTGGTTTCTGCGTCCCTCCCGAATCGATTCCACGCCGGAAAGGTTTTGGATCGCTTCGATCATCCCAGATGTGGGCTTTTCGATCTCGAGCATAACTTCCAAGCCACGACTCGCTCCCCCGCGCAGTTGCGATTCAGTCCCTTCCGCGACGAGGCGGCCCCGATCGAGGACGAGGATGCGGTCACAAGTTTTCGTTATTTCCGAGAGGATATGACTGGATAAGATCACAGTGTGCTGACCCTTCAAAGACAACACGAGATCTCTCATTTCGACGATTTGAATTGGGTCGAGCCCATTGATGGGTTCGTCCAAGATGAGGACGCGGGGTTGATGAACCAGTGCCTGAGCAATACCGACGCGCTGGCGGAAGCCATGCGAAAGTTCGCTGAGGCGCGCATCGGCAACTTCGCCCAACTGAGTCTTTTGCATGGCTATGGCGACAAACTCTTTGACTTTATCGTGCGGCACATTTTTGAGATGCGCGACGAAATCAAGATAGTGTCTCGTTTTCATTTCGTTATAGAGCGGAGGAGTATCGGGCAGGTAACCGATCATCTTGCGCACGGCGTTGGGATTTTCAAGAACGGAATGCCCACCGATCCGAGCGTCACCTTGGGAAGGGACGAGAAAGCAACCGAGCATCTTGAGAATGGTACTCTTGCCAGCCCCATTGAGACCCAGGAGACCCACGATTTCACCTTCGTGGATCTCAAAGCTCAGGGTATCCACAGCCTTCTTGTTCGCATAGAACTTGCTGATCGACCGAACTTCAATCATGTCATCATCCTTGATTGTGTCAGCTAAGACATCAATCATTCAAGATAACAAATCAGCTCAGCAATGCAAGATAAGGTGCCGATCCGAGTTGACGTGGATCGGTATGAATCGATTATTTGGTATAAAGAAGGGGATTTTGATCGATCGCGCTGCCCACATTCCAATTGCCTTGATACTGGCCCCTTGGGTTGTTCACCGCAAAGTTGCTTCCCATCATGAGAACGCCATCGCGCCCAAGGGGTTTGCAGTCACGATCGGGCGGACAATTTTCAGGCCGGCTCCGAAGTTCCTGCACCTCCCAATTCCGCGCCAGGGGCTTCGGTTCTAGTTGGATAGGGGGAGTCAGCTTTTCCACGTAGAGCTCGGCGCCTGTCACCGGCACCGCAGCAAGCTGTTGGCTCTGGACCTGCGGAAGGCGTTGCCTCTGAGCACTTTGCCTCAATGAATGACCCGAGGAGCGCGGCCGAAACTCTCGGAGGGGTGTTGCCACGGGGGCCTCATGGCTTAAGGCGCCCGCAGTTTGCAGCGGGAGTTCCAAGCTCGCATGGGGGGGCAGACTAGATTCGGAAGAAACGCCCGAGCGTCTCGCATCGAAGAGGAGAAAAAGACCGTAAAGAAGGGCGGCGACAGATAGGGCTTGGGTCATACGTTTCATCAGCAACTCCGGAGAGAACAATGCCACAAAGGCACAGTACATCCCCCGGACCTGAAACTTTTGACTCCTGATGCGCAATATCGGCTTTTACTTGCGCAATCGTAGTTAAAGGCAGACAGGACTTGCCTTGTCTGCCTCGAATCTAAGAATGAATCCGAAAGAAAGCTGAACTAAAACGAACTCGATAGGCCCACATACCATTGGGTGGTATAGGCGTCGAAAAGGTAAGCCTCCCTAACTCCACCAGTTTTTTCAACCACATCACTCTGGGAATACCCGCCACTGAGGCTGAGGTGTTCGTTGAGTTCGTAGCTTAAGCCGAGTCCTATCGAATAATTATTATTCAAGAGGGCGTCTGCACTCGCGGTCGACTGACGGTTTCTATAGCCGATGTCCTGATAATACACCTGGATATAGCTGATCGCCGCATCGGCCGACAGCTTATCGATCAGCTTATAGCTGGCCGAGTTGTCGATCGAGTAGGTGTAGTGGCGCAGAGGGCGTCCGCCTCCCTCCCCTGTACCGGTGCGCGTCGAGGTGTAACGATTCCAATTGTATTGAAATCCACCACCGATAGAATATTTGAGCGTCTTGTCAAAAAATTCCCGAGAAAATATAGCCCCCAGGCGCGATTTGGTGATGACACCTTGATCACGAGAAAACTCTGAAACGGGTAGAGTCAGAATAAAAAAGCTCGATCCCTTAAATCCATAGTACTGATGAGACAGTTCGCGGTTCGCGGTTAGAACGGTGTCAGCTGCCTGCACTTCAGCATCGCCGCTGTTGACAAAGTAATACTTGGTCAAGCTTTGGCTGATAGCGAGGGTATAATGATCGACCTTCCAATTTGCCCCCAGCTCTACGACCGTAAAGGGATCCACATCACCTCGAAAACCGTAGTAGTGAACTGCGGCCGCCGAGTAAGAAACAGGGATCCAAGCGGCTTTGGCCGTCGTCACCTGATCAGCATCCGAAGGTGGATTCACCGGAGCGGCCGGGGTCGGAAGTGTTTTGTTATCGGGCGATGGAGTAGTAACCTGGGTCGCCGCGTTGGGTTCAGCCGTCGAATCTTCGGCTTGAGCGAACGCACTGGAACCAAGAGCCAAACCGAGCCAGAGAGCACAGGGCAAAAGCATAGACTTAGGCATAAAGCATTCCTGGCATGAGAAAAGCGAGTGGCCGCTGGGACCACATCGCTCGTCTTGGATTAGTTTGCTTCGTAGCAGGGTTGGTTGAAGCCGTAACGAGCCGTGTCGAATAACGCCTTGCTGAAGCCGAGATACTGGGTATTCGAGGTCGTTGCACCGTTGCGAACGATCTCGGCCATGTACTCGTATGCGTATCCTTCATTGTTAGCCAGCATAGGAGCTACGTAGTAGTAGCCACCGACGCGGACGATCGCGGCGCGAACAGCTGCGTTAGCTGCTCCTGGAGGGAAACGATTCGCATCGTTCACCGGATAGATATTCGACCCTTTCAAAGCTTTAGTCGTGCCGCCAAGCCGTGCAAAGCCGGCTACTAGAGGACGCAGCTGTTCGCTCGTCAAGGCTTGCTCGTCGAGAGGAGGAAACTCTTGGCTCTGTTCATCGTATGCAGTGTAGTAGCTCGATGTGTTGATGCCAAAAACTTTCTTCATCGCTTCAGGGCTGTAGCAGTACACAGCCATGCGCTCGATGTACTTGTCATCGAGAATATCTCCCGTGACAGAAGCCGTACTGACAAAGAGAGAACGCCCAAAACTCTCGAATCCACGGAAAGGGATGTTGAGGTTCTCTATCGCCACATCTTTCAGAGTCTGCCGCGCAACGGAACCGAGCTCAGTCCCTTCGCCCAGATAATTCAGGAAGTTAATTTCGTTCGCTTGACCTTGGTTCAAGATGCTCATCGGGTTACTACCGCTCAATGCCATCAATGCATAGAGTTTGTCTGGCAAGATACCGATGCGCGTGACTTCGCCGGTGAAGCCATCGATGTTGTCAAGGTAGGGACGACTGGTTTGGTCGAAGCCTCGAACGCTGGCGTAGAAAGCTCCCAGCAAGGTTACAGCGCGCCGCATGTCTTCCTGTATAGCTTGATTGATGCGACTATATTCGCGTGGATTTTCAAACTGATTTTCGGGAGTCATCCGGGTTAGCCAACGGCCGCGCTCGGAGTAAAGGGCCAGAAACTTCAGCGGGTTCATCATATCCGCCGCAACAGCCGACTGATAAGACGTCGTGTCCCAGTATGGGCGCAGGTATGGAGTGTTTCGAGCCGTGTAGGCACGAGCGTAATTTTTGATCATGCTCATCGCTACTTCGGAGGGAGTCGAGCCGATATCGTAGGCGTTGCAGAAAGGGTTGAACCATCCGCGGTGCTCGTCCGTACAGTAAAGGAAAATGCGAGGCTGAGCGCGTTTAACTGTTTGCACAGAACCATCGGCGGCATGCTGAACGTCAACGTCGGTTAAATCGATTTTACCACTGCTGTAGGCATAGGTGAGGGCTGCTTCATCGTAAGCTTCCCAGTTATGCTCGAGGTTATACTCGTCCGTCAAAGACAGGTAATCCATGACGCTGGCCGAAAGCGGAGTCGACATGACGACTGTGCCATCAGGTCCAACCAAAGGCTTGTTGAAACGGTCGATCTGTGGCTTTGCTTCTGGGAAGTTGAGATAATCAACTGAGCCATAGAAGTTGTGGCGCAAATTCAAGTTGTGACCGAACTCATGGACGGCGACGCGGTAGAGGATCGTATCGACGATTTCTCGTTCGCTCTTCTTCCCAAGCACTTCTGGTATGCTGGCGAGGTAGGGTTCGAGTGAATGAACAGTCGTCGGATCCTTGACTCTGATTTTCAAGAGCTGATCGTGATTTTGAACGTCGCCATTGCTGTAGAAGTGGTTCTGCGTTTCGACTTGAAGGCGTTTGATCAGTGCCAAAGATTCAGCTGGCATTTGATTGCCGGCTTTTTCCATCGTCCGGAGGACTTTGGAGAAGGCGTCGTTAGCCAAGGGCTTCGTATCATCGATCTGGCGGTCAAAGTTGTTAACGCCATAGTTGAAAGGATCGCGGCTCGTGTAATTTGCATAGGAAGGGTTAGCAAAGAGGTTCGAGCTAATGATCTTTTGCAGTTCGTAACGTGCGCGATCACGATCCGTCGCAGTTGCCTCGGGGTCGAGTTGATCTGCCTTGTAGTTCACACCGCGACTGTCAAACTTGTGAGCCGTTTTGAGAAAGTCCTTGATGACGGTGACATCGACTTCGGAATCGCTCTTAAACTTTTCAGGAACAGCTTGGGCCAAGACCTTCTGCATTTCCTGAAAGAGGCTTTGAGTCTCGAGGGTAGGCTCTTCCTTTTCGAAGTCACGGATGCGTCGGACGTACTCTTTCAATGGCGCGGTCCAGATGATGGTATCTGACCGAAGAATCTCACCGGTGATGGGATTTACATCTGATGGACCATAGCCAAGAGGCGATTGGTCATCGAGTTTCTCGACGAACTTGACGAAGGAATAACGCACGTCACCAAACTTGACTTTGGGGTCTTGTTTGAAATGGATGCGCATTTCAAGCCCGTTCTTCGCGAACATATCGTTGGTGACTTTTTCGATGCCGAGTTCTTTGTCGTTATAGATCCACTTGTAATCTTCAGGAAAATCTTCGGCAAAATAGATCGTATGCTCTTTTTTCGGGTTCCAACGGTTAGCTACAATCTTCTTCTCGAAGCGACCCGTTTGATCGTTGAATCGGTCGACGACCGTCTCAAAGAAACCATAGCGAGGTCGCTTCTCGTCGAATTCGCTTTTGTAGACGAGAGGTTCGTAATCGCTCTTAGGCATCGGCGCAAAAGAGTGTTTTACTTGGATCGTATAAGTGAAATTCCCGGAATTGCCCCGACGCTTGATGTTAGCGTAAGAATTGCAGACATACTTAAGTTCGTAAACCTGCTCGACTGTGAACGAGAAATGCTCAGGAGTTACTTCCTGGCTTCCTTCGACCAAGCGGTCATCGATTTTATCAAAGCAATCGCTCGCATCGCCGAGAAAATCACGCTTTTGGCTAGTCCAGTCGATTTTGAAGAATTTCTTCTGATCCCAATTGATCTTATCGTTTTCTTCTTCCTTGTTCAAAACCTTGCCATCAGATTCAGCCAAGCGATAATCCGAGTGCTCGATTTCCCAGCTGTTGAGAAGCTCGGGCAGGTTTTCTTTATTCTTGTCCTGGTAAGGAGTCACCGTGTTGTAAAAAGACAGGCGATCCCGACCGAAATCGAAACGGCCGACCTGCAAGTTACTCGCTTGTCCGACGAATACAAAGCCGCCTTCGCTACTCGTCTTGGTGACAGTCGCCTTATACATCCACTGATCGTCACCGAGAAGACTCGCTTTCTGATAGCGATTGCCGTCTCCATCGAAGAGTTTCTCAGTCGGTCGCTTCTTCGCACACTGCGTGACCGCGAGGCCGAGGGTGATCAGGGTTATTCCGAGAGTGCTGAATCGCATATGGTGTTTCCTCGATTAGAATTTTTTTCAGTAAAACTGGAACCCAGACACAAACCCATTGTTTTCACCGTCGAGCCAAAAGCTGGTCGAAGTGTCGAAAACATAGAACGTGGTTTTTTCAGCATCGCCGGCTTCGGAGGTTTCAGTGAGAAGCAAACACTGATCCTTTTTAAGCTTCGCACGCGCGACTTCTTTGGTGTCGTTGATGTAGATCTGATCGCCGCCCTTGCACGTAGGGAAACTTGCACGGAGGTCATCTATTTTAGCTCGCTCAGTCAGGAGAGCAGCCTTTTCCACATCGGTCGACACCACTTTGCTGTAGAGCTCATTCAATCGTTTTGCATAACTTTTCACGTTTTTCGGCTCGTAAAATTTGGTCGCATAGAGTGACAGCACACAGTAGCCGGAGTTGGCCGTCGCGTTCGGCATCACCTTACAAGGAACGACATCGACCGTCGCATCCGCCACGACGAATTTCAATACTTCGTAGTAAGGGTAGAGGTCAGGTAGGTTACTGTTCTCGTTCGGCCTTGAAACGACAGTCTTCTGGAACTTACTTAAACTCACCCGAAGCTTCGCATCGCCAACGGTTACGGTCGCACGATTCGTCAGATTCAAATCGACATCTTCGAGAAGCAAAGGCTCGCCGATCGTCAGCGCGCCAAAACCTGTGACAATGTTGCCTTCGCGTTTAACTTCGAGGAGGTCTTCTTCGAAAGGGCGATAGGCCTCAAGTGAAGCATAGGCGGAAGAATCCTTCAGGTAAGTCGCGTAATTGAACTGATAGGTCTTACCATCGAAACGGTAGATCAAATTGAGAACGAAGGCGCCGAAACGCTGCGACTGCAAATCCTTACCGGTGATCTGACTCACCAGAACTTCGCCTTTTCCTCCAGAGAGAATTTCCTTCTCTGCGGCGACGCGAAGTTTATTAAGGGCTGCGATGTGCTCTTCTTTGGTGAACTTCTCGCGGGCTTTATTCAGCATCAAAAGCGGTTCGCCGCCAAAGCTGATCGCTGCTTCGAAGTTTTCGTCAAAAACCATGACGGTCGCGGGATCGCTCGCTTCCGCTGCCGCATAAGATGTGTCGGCGAGACGTGCAGGATTACTCTTCTGAAAATCGAATGTTATGCCGCTATAGGCGAGAGAGTTCGAACCGGCTGATCCACCCCAAGTCACTTGAGGGAGTCCAATCTTTTGGAATTGCTGATAGGAATCGCCGAGGTTGAAAGAAGTTCCGCCATTGACTGCCGGTAACTTGATCGAACCCTTCAGAAGATCCACACTAGAATTCTCGGAATACAGCGCCTTTGGAACAGGGATAGAGTCGTAACGGAAAAAGCGAACCTGGTTCAATTGGTTCTTATCCCGGGTTAAATACAAATAACCGCTCATACCGCCAGGAGCCGAATAGAGCCAGATATAGTTGCCTGGTACGACTTGATACTGACAGCGACCCTCGGCGAAACAATCGACTGTTTTGCTATCCGTGTAGCGAGGAGCAATATAAGTCTGAAAGAAACGCTTGAAAAACTCTCGGCCACGCGTCGAGTCATTCATGGCAGCACCTTCGAGCAAGATACCTTCGCGATCGGCTTTTGAAAATACTGACTCGTCGAGCCGCGAGTTCATCAAGACGTCGACGAAACTACCATCTTCTTTAGGCAGTGCGAGGGTGCCCTCGTAGGATTGAAACACCGTGACACCGGCTGTCGATGTACAGACATTTGTGCCATTTTTTTCGACGGTGTTACAAACTTCGACCAAGCGATTCTGACTATCCACATCGTAGTTGATGAACTTATAGCTTACGTTGCCATCTCGTCTATATGCGTTAAATTCGTTGTACCACTGATCCCAATTGGTCTCACCGATCTTGATATTGCCGGCCGACTCATTCCAAACGATGGGCCTTGAATTCCAATCGGCAACTTTAGCCACGATTTCAGCAGGTGAAATCGCAGGAACTCCCGAGCTGCCAGTCGATGATCCAATCGGAAGATTGGAGTTGCTGGGGTCGCCGAGAGCAGGATTGAGCGTTGGGTTCGGCACATCGAGCGCTGCAGGTACGAGCGCCGCAACTTCGGGATCGGGATTGGGAGGGACGCTACCGCGATCGTACTGATCCCGCTTCCCGCAGGCGTGGGTGAGGAGGATCAGACCAGATCCAATGATAGCTGTTCGAAGCGGGTATCTCATAATCGCTATGCTCCTGTTGGTTCAACTCGCTGCGCGACCGGCCAGACTTCTTTTAAGCACGTCAGAAAGATGCTCCTGAAATTGGTCAGACAGCCAACGTCTAGCAAAGGTCCACTAGAGTTGCATTATGAATTTTGTAAGAAGGCAAAAGCTTTTTTGCACACTGGATAATCAAAATGTTCTGAATGTAACAAACAAAACCTGGATTTATCTAAAATGGCGGGGCTTGAGCAGGAAACGTCCTCAATCCGGGCCTCGGGAAAATCGAGCGCTTAGATTAAGTACCGAGAAGAATGAGGTAAATTGTGAAGTCAAAGGCCTGCCTAGGATTTCACCCGAAATGCTATTTTGACGCCGAAAGGTCGCTCGTTTCGAGCCACCCAATGGCAGCCAAAACGACAGCCAAACGAGGAAGTCTTATGAGCGGACTTTACGATCGCGATAAATGGCTCGCGTCATGCCAATTATTCGTCTTTGCCCAGCTCGATCGAACGCAGAGTCGCTTTCTCTACGGCGTTAACGAACATCGAACGCAATCCCCTCTCCTCGAGAACATGCAGAGCCGAAATTGTGGTTCCTGCCGGGGTCGTCACTTGATCTTTAAGAATCGCTGGATGAAGACCGGTATGCTTCACCAGGGCAGCCGAACCAAGAACGGTCTGGGTGGCTAGCTTGAAGGCCAAATCCCGAGGCATACCCATTTTGAGACCGCCATCGCTCAGGGCTTCGATGACCATGTAGATGTAAGCCGGTCCGCTTCCGGACAGTCCCGTCACGGCATCCATCAAGCTTTCTTTAGTCCAATACGCTTCTCCCACCGCTTTAAAGATCTGTTCCGCGTGCTGCTTTTCTAGAGTCTCGCATTTTTCGTTGGCACACATCGCTGTCGCCGCAAAACCTATAACCGCCGCGATATTAGGCATCGCCCGCACGATAGGCCCGTCAAATTGCAGTTCGCGAGCGATCGTCGCCGTTTTCTTACCGGCAAGAATAGAAACGATTAGAACATTCTTTTTGAGCCTGCCCTTGAGCACTTTTCCTATCGTCACGAGATCCTGGGGCTTCACGCAAAAGATTAAAATGTTGTTATCTAGCTCAATTTCTTCGAGCGAGCTCAAGCCTCGAACATGTGCACCACAAGCCTTTACGCGCTGAGGATCGAGATCGTAAACGTCGATAGACAGAGCCGATTGGAGAGGAGATTTTTCGAGACCGCGCACCAGAGCGCCGCCCATGTTGCCCAGACCAATAATCGTGATTTTTTCCATCGTCGCTCCTTTGTCGATTTACGAACTTGGGCATTTTTGCTTATCCTGGTACCAGACCCTCACTCGCTGCCTCCTCGGGAGACTCAATGTGCCTTACCAGAATGTTAACATAACTGGAAGTTTGCTCTGCGCTTTGGCACTGAATTCTCCGTCGCGGCTCGCGGCCCAGGTTTCAGCTCCAACCCGAACAGAAGTGAGCACG
>CANJJY010000012.1 GCA_947474445.1 Oligoflexaceae bacterium | reverse complement strand
TTCCCAAAGGTGATGCGAAGATCGTGGCGGCGCTCTACCAAGTGGCAGCGAAGCAGGGTTTCAGGGCTCCGGCCGATCGCGTGAAAGAAGCTTTTCCCCAAGATCGCAAAAAAACCGTTCTCGTCGTCGATGATCTTGAAACGTACCGGCGAACGACCGGACAATTGCTTGAAAAGCTAGGTTATAAAGTCAGTCTTGCGCAAGACGCCTACGCCGCGCTGCGACTGGTTGAGAAAGGAACGCCGATCGATCTAATTCTGACCGATCTCGATATGCCTGAGATGAACGGCGTAGAAATGCTACAGCTGATTCGCCAGCGCTATCGCCGCACCGAACTTCCCGTGGTGATGGTGACGGCATCGCGCGATGTCGAACTTTTGAAAAAGGCTAAAGCGCTTGGGCTTCAAGGTTGGATTCTCAAACCTTACAACGCTGAAATGCTCAAGCAGACGGTCGAAAAAATCCTCAGAGAGAAGAAAGCCTCGTAGAAATCCTGTATGTTCGCTGAAAATGCGACTCCACTCCCCTGGCCACCGCGTTCTGATTTAGTTTGCCAAGACGCCTCACCCTGATTTATAAATGAGATCATTACACCTTCCTATCACTGAAGAGGCATCTGCATGAAAAGCATGTTGATCGTCGCGGCGATTCTCATTCTGAGTTCGAGCGTAGTACCCTTGGCTTACGGCAAGATCATTGAGGCTCCGGTGATGAGCGCCTGCGTTAAGAAGGATAGGCTTCAAAAAACCATCGACGACAATCTCAATTCTCCCGATGTTTTCTTCGAAAATGATGCACTCACCATCGATTTCAGCAACACCGCTTTCGCCAGCGTTTCAACGACGGCTAATGACAATGAAAGAATCGTTACCGCTCTGTGCAGCGGTCGCGTCGGATTTTCTTTTGATCAGCCCTATCAACTCGATGGCTTTTCGATGACGATCGATCGCGTAAAGTTTGAAAGTGCTTTCTCGCTCGATGACTATGTAAAAGTAAAAGTCAGGGGCTTTGTGAGTAGCGAAGAGGGTAATAATAGCTTTGAAAGCCGATGGCCTGACGTCCTCCGCGCCAAAGACTTCAAGGGCAAAGGTCCCTATCAGATGAATCATAGCGAACAATCGACCGTCTGCGGTCAGAGACTGACGCTGCGAATCGATCAAATGGAAGCACAGGCGAGACGGTCGGCCGATCGCGACAGCAGCAACCAAGTGAACGTCTCCAGGCTGGTCTTTCGCTTTGTGCCCTGCCGCCGATGAAAGCGTGGGTCTTAGCCCTGCTCGGCACTCTTTGCTTGCCAGCGTGTCAGAGGCTGAACAATGATTACTCGGCCGCTGTTCTTGACTGTGGGCCTCTCAAACAGGGCGAGGGCGTCCCCTTTAAGTTGTATGACGAAGAGGGACGCGAGCTGCTCGGGGATGCGATCGAGGCGGAAGCCTTGCGCCTTGCGCCCGCGCTTCCCGATCCTTTGCCCCTGCGCGTCAGCCGTCGCGCCTGCGTCCTCATTCCCCCGCTCGATCACGAGCTCATATTAATCCGCGATCAGACCCGAGGATTAGGACTCATTGTTGAAAGAGCGGCTTTACCTGCTCTTCATCGTCTGCAGCTCCCTTCGGTGACGAAGCAAAACCTTGAGCCTGATTGCACGCGTCCGCTCGTGACTCAAGGAACCTTGGCCTTACCCCTCCGCCTCAGTGCCGGCGCCGACCCACGAGCGTTTGCCGTCGGCTGGACGGCTGCTTGGCCTGAAAGGGGGACGGCCCTGAGTCTGAGGCCCGAAGGAGCGCAGTTGCATGTGCCCGAAAGTTGGGCTGATGGCACCTATCCCTTCGAAGTGCAGATTCGCAATCTCTGGGATGGCGCGGAGGTCAAAACCCAAACCTGCCTCTTGCGCGTCGATAGACAGCCGCCTCGCCTCCAGTCGTCGCTGATCCTTCAAAATAAGGCGCCGATGCGCCTTGGACCCGGCACGCGGATTTCCCTCGAAGCGCACGATGAAGAGGGCGGTGAGAGTGAAGCAGAGGTCTTCTATTGCTTGCGGCGTCAGGGAGAGGAGCAGAGCTGTCAAAACCCTTCACTCTATAGCCGCGGACGCGGATTAATTAATCTATTGGCCCCCGGGGAAGGGCGCTGGGAACTCCTGTCTTTCGCCCGCGATGCAGCTGGCAATGAAAGCCCACCCCTCATGGAGCCTTTTATCATCTATCATGACGAGACCATCCGCTCGATTTTGAGTGGCGTGGATAGTGCTGAGCTGGCCGCCAAAGACCAAGCCCTCCGCGCCGGTGTGCTTTGGTTGCGCGCGATGCGCACGCGCGATCAGCTGACCCTCCCGGAAGAACGGGCCGCCGTCGATCCCCGCTTGACCGATGTGGCCCTTGATCTAGGCTTTGGACTGTTTGAACGCTATCGCTTGGCTTTCAAAGAAGGCCGCGTGCAGGCCGTGATGAAATCGATGGCGGGAAGTTGGGTCATTTTTGATGAGGCTCTCATCTTCCTCGATTCTGATGGAACAGTGGGCGCGCGGGTGCCTCTCAGCGGCCGCTTGGATGGCGCTGCCGTCACCAGCGGGAGCGGTTTGCAGCTGGCCGTGCCGGTAGATGGCGGCTGGGATATTTTCCAGCGAGAGGGTTCGAGCTTGGAGCACCGGGGCTTTTTCCGCTCGGAGGGCAGAGATCGCGAGGCGCGCTGGGGCGGTGATCGACTGCTGCTCTTCGGCGACGGTGAGGGAAGAGTCTGCGAGGTTTCGGCTCTTCCCGCGATTGCTTGTGAGCGATGGCAGGAATTTTATGCGAGCCAAGCCGAGCTCAGCGCGCAAGGCGACCGCCTAGCGGCCGTCATCGATGGTGATACGCTCAAAGAATGGCGTTGGAATCAAGGGCAATGGACGGAAACCTTCCATCAGCCATTGAAGCAGGAGGCCCTCTTGCTCCGGTACGTGCCGGGTTCGGATCGAGAAGGACTCTTGATATTTGATCGGCAGGGAGAGGTCTTTGAACGCGTGGGCCAGGACTTAATCGGCAAAGGGCCGGCTTTTCTCGATAAACCCTCTGAGGAAGCCGGCGTCGACCTCTTCAACTTCGACAGCCAGGGGCATATTTTGCTGCGGAGCGGAGTGAAATGGTGCTTATTTGAATGGGAACATTCGGCACCTCTTCCTCTCGCCCGCCTCCTGAGGTTTGACGCTCCGAGCGCACTCGCCTGGCGGTGGGAAGAAAGCACGAGAGAATTGCAGGCCTTTCATGCCTCGCGTCTCGATATTTTCGCTTGGAACCAACGCGAGAATGCCCCTGATTGGACTCTCGCTCGGAGCCTGCCGGCCGGAACAGAACCCTTGGCTTCAGAGGATGCAGAAGGCAGCGCAGCACAAGGTTCGTGGGCGCCTCTGGGCGAGGGCTTTGTGACCGCCGTGCGCGGTGGATCAGGTCTGAGGATCTGGAGTCGCGCGGCCGCGTTTCCCTCGTTCTTAGCCGATCATATGGGACAAGCAGATGCCATCACTACGCTCCGCTGGTTACGCGACGAGGACGCCTGGCGACTGACGTCCGCAGGGTTTGATGGGAGTCTCAGGTTTTGGACTCTGGGCGGTGATCTCAGGCGCGAATTGAAACATAAGAACGCGCCGATTCAAGTGAATCATATCCTCTCGCGTGGCCCTGGTTCAGGATGGATGACGACGGGCGAAGATGGACGCACGGTCGTCTTCGATGCGGAAGGGCGCGCGACGGAAAGTTTAGAGCATCAGACTCTTTTCAAAGATAAGCCGCCCGGTTTCGGTCAACTGCGTGATGCAGCAGCGGTGAGTACCGATGGCGAAGTCCTGGTGACGAGCGGCGCGAATTTTCATGCTTTCTGGCGCAAGCACGAGGGAAAATTCCGTTTTGTGCGGTCGGTGATGGAAGGGGAGGGGCGCTGTGCTTTTAAAGATATCGTCCACTGGAGCGCCGCGGGTCGCGATGTCTTTGCCTTATGTCGAGCGCGTGCCGGGATCTTTGAACTCGCGTTCTTTGATCAAGACGGCACCTCACTCTCCCTGCTGCCGTCGGGCATCAGCGGTCAGGACCTGCTGGCATTTGCCCTGAGTCCTGATGGAGGGGCTCTGGCCATCGTCGATGAAGCGCGGGGATTGAGACTTTTTCGCTGGCAGAGCGAACGCTTTGAAGCGGTGCCCTTGGCGTCGTCACAGGCGGCCATTTCCTGGAAAGGCATCGAAGGTTTGCGGTGGTCGCCTGATCGGACGCGGATCGTGGCTTTGATCGCTGGCCAGGGCCTTTATCGATGGGATGCGGGCGCCGATGGATTCGATCTGCGCGCAGAGCACCCTCTCCCTCCCGCAAGTCAGGCCGGACTGCATCCTGATCTGACGTTTGGTTGGTGGCCTGAGGGAGACGGCGTTTATCACCTCGATGGCCAGCAGCTTCTCATCTATGGTCCTGATCTTGAGGTCATGCATCGCATTCATTTAGGGCAGACGCCCGTTTCAGCGCTGACCGTGCAGCCTGATGGGACGCATCTCGCTCTGAGTCAGGACGCGCATCTACGGATCTTACCCTTGGGGCAAGAGGAAATTCGGAAGGCCATCTGTCTCGCTTTGCGTGTATACCTAGCGCGAGGCGACAAGGCACGTGATGAGGGATGGGAACTCCCTGGCGACGCCAGCCTCTGTGAAGACGCGCCGCGGCGGAGATGATTGGAGGCTTGTCGCAGGGCTTAAGCTGCGCTATGACTGGGGCATCAACCTCTAGCTGCGGTGGGTGTTTCAGGTGCTCGGAGCCGTTCTCTTACTTCTCGTCGTTCAAATCAACTTTGGTATCTTACCCGTCGCCCAGAAGACAGTGTTGACGACCCTGACCCCTTGGAGCCTGTTTGCCCTGCGTTCCATAGCAGGCGCTATCAGTTTTAATGTTCTTTATCAGGTCTGGATCCTCTGGCGGCGGCCTCCCCTTGTGCGGGCTGAAGCGATCGTTCCCGTGCGTGTATTTTTGGGACTCTCTTTTCTCGGCATATCCGCCAATCAATTTTTACTCATCATCGCATTGACTCTCACAAGTTCGATCGCCGCGGTGATCATTGTGCCATCGATCACCCTGTTCACTTTTACCTTTGCGGTTTGCCTCGGGCGCGAACGCTTTTCCTGGACCCAGGCAGGAATTCTGCTCCTCGGCGGTGGTGGGGTTCTGATTCTATTTGCTGATAGTCTTCATGAAATGCTCGCTGGCATCGATCGCCAAGGCTTTTATGGCAACCTCCTCTGCCTGATATCGGCGGCCGTCTACGCGCTCTATCTGGTGCTCTCGCGCGATTGGACCGTGAAGTTGCCGGCGCTCCAGTTCACGAGCCGGCTGTTCGCCTATGCCTCTCTTTGGAGCGTGCTCTTCCTTGGGATCGGCTACTTGTTCGTAGGTCCCGGCTATGGCCAGGCTCTCAGCTTTTTCATGCACGCCGCGCCTCAAGTCCTGGCCGGTACTGGCTTGGCACCTCATAGAAGTCTCGTCGCTGCCACTCTCGTGTTCATTGTCCTCGGACCGACTGTTCTCAATTACTTTTTGAATTTTTGGGTTCTGCGCACGCTGCCGGCTAGCACGGTTTCTGGATTTATCTCGCTGCAGACCTTGATTGGTGCCGCGGTCTCTCACTTGGTTCTGCACGAACCGATGAAGCCGAGCTACGGCGCCGCCGCTGCCTGCATCCTTCTCAGCATCGCCTGTCTCAGCTGGCAGGCCCTCAGGCGGGCCCCTCAGCAGCCTCGCTCATGCCGGTCCTAAAAAGAGCTCATTTTTTCCTGTAAGGTACCGATACCTAAAGAGAGAAATAGCTTGGGTACTAGGCTCTACGATGCGGTAAAGTATGAGCACCTGGAAGTTTAATTTGAATATTTGGAGAAAAAGCCAAGGCCGTTTAGGTCGGCAGACGGCTATCTCTATTCTGGCTGTCAGCAGCATCCTGACAGCATTTTCCATCCTCTGGCAGGTCGGGTCGGACTTTCTCAGCGAAATTCATCGGGTCGAGGAATCAGTCGGCAAGATCGAATCGACCACTCTCCCTTCTCTCGCTCGTTCCCTCTGGAATCTGGATCACGATCAAGTGGAACTCATTTTGGATGGCATCACTAAACTTCCGTCGATTTCAGGGGCACGCGTCATCGATATGAGCGGAAATATCTATGCGGAGATAGGCAGACTGGATGGGACCGACAATCGTCTGCACGTCTTTCCATTGTTTTCGAATCAAGGGAGCCAAAATCAGGAGATCGGCAGCTTGCAGCTGTCAAAATCCTATGAAAGTCTTTACCTGCAGATGTGGCAGAGGCTTTTGAATATCGCTCTCACTCAGTTTATTAAAACTTTCTTGATGACCTTTATCATCATCGCCATCGTCGATCGCTTGATTACCCGTCATTTGCGGGATTTGGAGCAGCAGGTCAAGCGTCTAACGCCGCAAAACAAACCGCAAAACATCACGGTCAAGCGCAGGCATAGCGATGATAATCCTGATGAAATCGATCAGGTTGTCGAAGCTCTCAATCGATTGCTGCAAGAAAACTATGAAACCTTAAATCAGCTGCAGATCGCGCACGGCGAGCGACTCGTCGCCGCGGATGAACTCATGGAAGCTCAACAAGGAGTCGCCATGCAGCAACTGGCGACAGGCATTATTCACGATCTCAACAATCTCTTGTCCATCGTCAGCGGAACGCTTCTCGTCCTCCGCTCCCAATGGGAGGATCAGGAAGGCGTGCTCGATGCTGCCCTGTATGCGAACTTCAACCGACATTTTACTAAAATGGAGAGTGCCACCGAAGGCGCTATACGCGTAGCCAGGCTTCAGCTCGACAGCGCTAAAGGTAAGATCACCTCGGAGCGATTGAATCTGCTGGAGACCATCAAATCTGTCCTTCTCATGCAGGAAAGAGCTCTCAATCGCACCAAGGTGCGAGTCAAGCTCAACATCGATCCCAAGATCATGATCTGGATGCCCAAGGGAATTATTTTGACAATTCTGATTAATCTGATGAAAAATGCCATGGAAGCATTTGATGTGATGCCAGAATTTCATCCGTCTCTGATCACGCTGCAAGCTACGGAGACAAGCGACGGGGACGTGCTGCTGAGCCTTACGGATAATGGGCCTGGTCTGTCGGAAGAAGTCAAAGGCCGGATGTTTGCCTATGGTTTTACGACCAAGAAAACGGGGCACGGATTCGGACTCCATTTCTGTAAGAGTCTGCTCGAGTCCTGCCGCGGGACCATCGAAGTGTCGAGTCAAGGGGCGGGTTTGGGGACAACCTTCACTCTCAGGCTACCTTCCTCGGCGCAGGAAGATGAAGTAACAGTGGCTCAAGCGAGCTAGTGACGCAAATGAATCAAAGGGAAAGGGAAGGGTTTCTATGCTGCGTTTGCTTTGCATCTTTCTTTTGGGCCTCGGCATGTTCTCGCAGCGTGGATCGGCAGAACCCGCTCAATCCCCGACGGTCCTCCGCATTCTGTGCTGGGAAGGATACGCTGATCAAAGGTACCTGGAAAAATTCAAAATCTATGCTCACGATGTACTGAAACAGGATGTCACCTTCGTCGTCACTTTCGTCTCAAGCCCCAATGAATGGTTTGAAGCTCTGCGCTCAGGTTCGCACGATATCCTCGGCGGCGTCGCCCATAACTTGCCGCGCTCCGATCGATGGAAGATGATCGACAACGGTCTTCTCGCTGAAGTTGATATCTCTCATATCCCTCGCTATTCCAAAGTGCTTCCTGCTCTGCAGAAGGCGGCTTACATCACGGAGGGGGCAAAAGTCTATGGAGTGCCCTATACCTTCGGACCCTATGCCTTGGTCTACAATGCGGCCATCATCAAAGAAGAGCCCAAATCCTGGAAGGTTTTCTGGGATCCCGCCTATGCGGGGCGCTACAGTCTCAGTGCGGATTACTACGAGGCCAACATCTATATCTCGGCCTTGGCCGCTGGTCTCAATCGCACGGATATTTTCAATTATGACAAGCTCAACAGGCCGGATATTACAGCTTCCCTGAAGAACCTAGCCCGAAACGCCAAGAACTTCTGGACCGGCGTCGACTCGGTGAAAGAATTGAAAGGCTTGGCCCTAGCCGCCGCCTGGGGCTTTTCTTTGCCTGAACTGAACAAGCTCGGCGAACCTTGGAAGGTGGCTCATCCCGTGGAAGGTACCACCGCTTGGGTGGATAACTGGGTGATGCCCAAGTCTCTGGAGAAGAAACCTGCCCTCAAACGCTTGGCCGAAGAATGGATCAACTTCTCGCTCAGCGAGGACGTCCAGCTCGGTCTCATGCGCAATATCGGGAGTTTTCCCGTCGTTTCAGACCTTTCCAGCCGCGCAACGCCCGATGAAATCACTCGCTTCAGCCTCGATGACCCGGCGCATTTTCAAAAGGACTATATTCTCTGGGAGCCTCTCAACGTCCGCGCGACCAATGGCTTCAAAGGTCTTTGGGAAAGTGCCATGAAGGCGAAATAAGGGGGTCCCGTCTCCTTCTCCGTTCTATTCCTACATTTTTGACTCGCTATCTCTGTATACGAATGATAAAGAAGGCTTGCTTCTTTGTATGCGCTTTTATGGCGCATAAGATTTCGTCATACAAGAGGGATAGTTATGGCCCTAGTGCGCTCCTTGAACCTTTTTCTCGCCGTCTCACTCGCCCTGTCCGCCGAGGCTTGCTTGAGAGGTTCCGGGCAGTCGATCGACGCAAGGCGGGATCATGACGAGCAAGGGTCTGGCTCCTTGGCGAGTCAGGCGCCTGAGTCGGCCCGCGCGGGTGCAGAGTCAGCGGCAGGCAATAGCGCGGAGCGACCTCTTTGGGCTCCACAGGAGCCTCCCACCGCAGCCTGGCTGGCGAAAGTCGCCAGGACTCTCCGCAAAGGTCAGGGCTTGAGTTGGGAAGACGATCAGGGCCAGCTACTCAAGCTCGATCGCGAACAGATCGTCGATCATTTTATGGAAGACCCTCGTTTTCTCGATACCGTGCTTGATTTCAATCTCTACTTTCTCGGTTTCAAGGTGAATCAACTGACGAATAAATCGCTCCAGCGGTACCATCGCGCTGCCTTCACCTTTCCTCAAGCGATTCATGCGGCGCAAGAGGTCGGCACCAACGGTGACTACCTGAGCCTATTTGATCTTGAGCAACCCGTCTATGCACGGCCTTTCGTCGAACCGACCAACTCTGCCCCGCTCACGTTGAGTCTGGAGGAAAGACGGGCTGAATCGGTCCGCGCCATTAGAAAGGCGATTGATACGATAGAAGCAGCCTTTATCAATTCTAAAGGTGAATTTGACAATCAAAAGGGTTGCGACGAGCTCCAAACTTCGGCTGTTCGCCTCGATCTCTTTGTCGCTGTCCTGCAGCTTTTGCCTCAGGACGATTCCTTGGATTCGCCGACCTTTGCCTTGAATTCACTCCTCGATAAAGGCTGCAAGGGACCTCAGGGTCAAGGCGGAGCTTTCCGCGTAGCCATCGACGCCTATAGGAGTTTGATGGAAGGACAAATCGCCAGCATGGCTCGCTTTGACCAAAGCGTTTATAAGATCAAATCTTTAGCCGATATTCAGGCCTTTCCCGGCATTAAGACCCGTGAATTGCCCTATGAGTTTTGGGTGGAGATGACCAATTCGTCGACTAATTACAACCGCAAACGGGCCGCCTACGTCTTGAAGACTTTCTTTTGCGATGATCTGACGCCGATCAACATCGTAGCCCCCGAGTCGCATGCGAGCGATCGACATGCCAGTGATCCTTCGTGTCAAGCTTGTCACTATAAGCTCGATCCCGTCGCGGGATTCTTTCGCTACCGCGGCGCTGATGGACTTAATTTTCAGACGCTTACGACGCTCGCCTTCGATGATGCAGCGAGGCTTGATGCCGAGAGTTTTGAGGGCTATCTCGACACTTGGAAGGCATCTGACAGCCAGAAGTGGAACGTCGGATATATCCGTTCCTTGACCAAAATTGCGGCTAATTCCTACGAAACAGATCCCACTCAATCGCTGGCGGAACTCTTTCGCGTGATCAAGGCAGCCCCAGAGTCCAAGCGCTGTTTAGCCAAGCGGCTCGCCGAATACTTTGTGAGCAAGGAGCAAGTTTTCGATGGCACCTACCTCGAGGACTTGACGCGTGAAATCAGTCGTCCTCTCGCGTCGGGCCTGGGATTTAAGCGGGCGGTCAAGGCGCTGGTCTTGAGCCGAACCTTCGATCAAAAGAATCCAAACGCCCACATCTGCTACGATCCTCCGGAAGCGCAAGCGGCGGGGAATCGCTGCGAAATATCGTTTATCATCGATAAAAATTGCAAATCTTGTCACGCCGGAGGCTTTGACCTCGAGGATGCTTCGGTCAAGACTGAAATGCTGGACCGTCTACAATCGGCCGACAGCCGTCAGCGCATGCCCTATCGCCGCGATATGCCTGACACCGAGCGCGTGACGCTCATCAAGTGGCTCGACGAGAATACCCATGATTAAAAGCTATAGATTCAAGACGGAGTTCTCTATGAATCGATTGATGGGCGGAGCCTTCTGCCTACTTCTGATGACGGGCTGCACAGCGCCGGATGAAGCTTCGAGCCTTCATGCCGGCGGCAGTCGCATCGGTCTTTTCAAAGGCATCGATGCCATTACAGAAATGCTCAGAATCGGGACGATTCATCCCGACGATCGCGATAACTTTGATTTTAGAAAAATAGTTGACGAAGGGAACGTCGTCGACCCCCTGTCTCCCTTACTCGGCGCATTCGTGGGTGGGTCCGGCGATTCTAAGATGGACAACGACGAGCCTCACAGCATCAGCATGATGCTGTGGAAAGGCAATTTTGAAAAGCTGGCCAAGATCATAGCCCTCAACTGTCAGCATCCGGACGCAGCTTCGATCAAGACCAATGAAATCGATGTGAGACTCCACCCTCGCTTTGCGGCCGCGCTCCTTTCGTCTTGTGCGAGCCTCAACGAAAGTACTGAGGTCAGCGATGACATCTGGAATGGGGTGATGGGCTGGGAAGCTCCGGCTGCGGAGCTAGAAGCATGGAAAATTTTCCTGTCCCTCAATCGCGACGCTATCAACGCACTCAGTGCGGAAGAACGCCTTTCGATGCTCCTCATGTCGCTCTTTTTGAATCCCTATTTTCTGCTTGAAACCTGATCTGGATGAGGAGTTTGACGATGCAAGAGACAAGGCGAAATCTTCTGAAATTTTGTGGACAGGCCGTGTTGGGCGCTTCGGCCCTGCCGCTACCCTTCGGCAAGGCGCTGGCTGAGGAAGCTGGCGCGGAACCCCACTACTTTATAGAAATCATATTCATCGGTGGCTGGGATGTGAGCTATCTATTCGACGCCCGCCCACTCGCGATGCGAGCTGCGGGAAAGCTACAAAATTATTCCAAGGCAGAACCAGAACGCTAGACCGACGCCGCTGGTCGCTCGGCCCTGATGGGCTCCATCGTGGCGCCGCTTAAGAAGCATTTTGATGTTTTTTCCGTCTTGAACGGCGTTCATATGGCCACCAGTTTTGATGGTCACGATCAAAATAAACTTTATACCCTGACGGGCAACCCCTTTGGTGGCGACACCTACCTCGCCCAACTCGGACGCCAGGGGAGTCTCATCGATTACGTGCAACTCGGCAACCTGATGGCACGGCCTAACATTACCAACAAGGCGAGAAGCATCCGTCTCACGCCGCAGAGTGCGCAGCAACTCTCGCTCAGCCTTCAGAGCGGAGCCGTCGCCAAAGCCAATCCTGTCTTAGACGCCTACGTCGACAGCCGTCTCGTAGCTAATGGGGGAGATCGGCCCGAAAGCGGCCTGTTTGCCGACGGCGTCGCCAAGATGCGAGAGGGCCTCAAAGGCAGTCGTCAGATCGAAGATAGACTACGGGCCATTCAATTTAATTTTGAACAGAAGTCGCCGATGATCCAATCCTTGGAGGTGTCGGCTGAATATTTTAGGCGAGGAATCGCCCGTGTAGCTCTCATTACCGCGGACGAGCAGCTCGATGCGCACGCTGCGTTACTCGCCAGCGAACAGCCTCAAAAACTGGCCCAAGTGGTGGCCACGATCGACGAGGTCTTTACCTTTCTCAAAGGACAAGCTCCGACCTCGCCTCGCAACGGTAGTTTGCTCGATGAGACGACCATCATCGTGACCTCAGAATTCAGTCGTACCATGAGGCAGAAGGGATTGGATATCGCTGCGACGGGGACCGATCACAACGCCTTGAACAACAGCGTTCTGATCGGGGGCAAGGGAGTCCGCGGTGGTCAGATCATCGGCGGTTCCGATTATCAGGCAGCGGATGAAACGCTTTCGGCCGTGCATAGCCGTCTCGATCCCGAAGCTCTTAAGTTCATGGGCTCGCCCTTTGACTTTGCAGCCGAGCGATCGCGACCTTCGGCTCAAACCGACGCTGAATATAGAATGGAAGATTATCTGACTTTTGGTTCGGTAGCGAACACGCTCTATCGCCTCTTCAATGCCGACCCCGCTCATGCCTGGAAGCTCAGCCGCAATGGGCCACCAGCTCCATTTCTGAAAGGGATACTGCTCTAAGCGATGGCTTGTTTCTCACTGGCTACCGCTGGAAGTTCGATGACAAAGGTGGTCATCTTCGCAGTGGTATCCAGATAGAGAAGTCCACCATGCTTTTGGATAATTTCCTGCGAGCGGCTGAGGCCAAGCCCAACGCCTTCCTGGGCGTTTTGAGCTGAAAAACTCGGTCTGAAGATCATTTCCTGCACGTCCGGAGTCAATCCTGGCCCGCTATCACTGATGGTGAGACTCATCCTTTGAAAAGGCGCCTCGCCTGATTGCACCATAGTGAGGATAAGAATGCGCGAGGGGCTGCCATCGATGGCTTCCAGGGCATTGACGAGAATGCCGTAGACGACCTGCAAAAGGCGCGATGATTCGACGCTCACCCAGATTTTGTCAGCTGGTATATCGAGCCTCAGATCGATGTTGAGAGATTCAATACGACTTCGGCATAGAGCGAGGGCCTGCTCGATGACATCTTGCATCACATGAAGTCGCTGCTGGCTCTGGGGGTCGTTCTGTGAAAATGAAATCAGGGCGTGAACGATAAAAGCCACTCGATCCACCGTCTGCATGATCTTAGACGCGCTTTCCCGCACCTTCTTCTCCTCGGCGGTGGTGCCGCGACTCAAGCGTCCAATGATTTCGGCATGACCATTGATGATCATCAGGGGATTGTTGACTTCGTGGGCTACCTCACCCGCCATAAATTGAAGAGCTCGCATCTTGGTTTGATGGAGCAGGCTGGTTCGTTGCGCTTCTAGTTCGTGCTGCTTTTGACGGAAAATGTAGATGCGATGCGAGAGACCGATCGATGAGAGCAACATCTCAAAAGCAAAACTATAGGTGATCACATCGCTCGGGACGGCGATGTGCAAGATAAGATTGCCGATGAAATAGGCGATGATGGAGGCGACGGGACCTAATACTGCGGCTAAGAGGAAGGCTGGATAGCGCTCGCCGCGATAGATCTGGTGCAAACAGGCGGTGATGACCGTCATCGATACCCCGAGGCTCTGAAGAGGGTAGAGATGCGAGGCTTGATAGGGATAAATGAATTGGATAGGCATGCAACAGATGCAAAAGAAACCTATGGCCAAGAGAAGGCGCGCAAAGTTCGACGTCTTATAGTGAAGTCTGAGGTATGAACAGGAAAAATACGCACCAGCCATCGACGCGAGGGTGGGCGTTAGAAGTGTCAGGTGCCCCAATCCTTCAGGTATATCGTCCCAGATCATCGCATAAAAGCCTGCAATAAAGGAGATCGAGAGAGTCACCGTCAAGATGAAGAGGAGATAGGCAACATAGACGGGATCCCGCATCGAAAAGAAGAGACTGAGATTGTGAATCAAAAGAGCCAAGGCTAAGCCAAGATAGAGACTGAAGAAAGATAGGCTGGTGAATTGAAAGTGTTCGCTGGATTCGACCGTGCTGACGCGAAACTGCGTGTTGAAGAGGGCAAAGGTTCTTTGCCTCATGAGCACCTGAACTGTCGTTTGGGCTGGAATCTCGATGTGAGCTCCCATCTTGCTCATTTTCATATCGCGATGCGCGTAAGAGGACGTCGTCCCATTTTTTACACTGCGCAGCAAAATGCCGTTCGCATCAAAGACAAAAATATCGAGTTCACTCGGTGATACGTAAGGCAGATAAAGGGCTCGCGTGACAGCCGCGTCCCCGGCATTGATGAGAGGTAGATAGAGCCAAACGGCTTCTTCCTGGTAGCCCCAAATTTTCGGATTCACCTTCCATTCAGCATGACCCGGATCGGAAGATGCGTGAACCGATGCAAGAACCGCAGCGGGATCGAAGAGTTGACCCAAGGGCTCGCGGCGGACGATGATCGCATCGCTGACGTCGACCTCTGTCGGGGATACATCGATAGCCTGCGTGATATCGCTGGGAAGAGGCGCGCTGTAGGAGTTGCGTCCTCCGTGGGCGATCGCCAAGAGATGCGACTTGTCGAAGGCACTGAGCAAGAAGCTTTTGGCCTCGCGCGCCGACGCCGCGAGCGAAGGTGCCCAACTTGATGCCGCGACGAGGAGAAAGCACAATGAAAAAGACAAGAAACTAAGCCCGAGTCGAGCTTTCGCGCCGATGATTTTCATTATTTACCTCCTTTCTCCTGCGTCGAGACCATTTTGTTTGTCGGTGCTAAGCAGCCTGCTGATTGGCGGCTTCTGCATACTTCAAAGTCAAGATAAAACGCGTGCCATGATCGTCAGGATGAGCATCGATCGTCCGACTTTCCACTTTGAGGCGACCCCCGTAGCGTTCGATGTAGCTCTTGACGATGGGCAAACCAAAACCCGTGCCTTTTTCCCCGCCCAGGCCAAGTCGCGTCGTTGGCTGAGAAAATTCGAAGATATGACTCATCAATTCTGCATCCATGCCTATGCCCTTATCGATGATAGAGACTTCGACCTCATCCGCTTGCCTTGTCACGACACATTGAATGACCGAACCATCGGGGCTGAATTTAATCGCATTGGACATGAGGTTGGCGAGCACCTGGTAGATGAAGCTGCGCTGCTCAACCAAGACGTTTACGTCGTCGATCGATCCCTCTATCGAAAATTGCATTTTTCTTTGGGCAAATCGAGCCTGTAGGAGATCTTTGGCCGCTTCAATAGCTTTGCCGATGGGGAAAGGTTGAAGCTTAATCTCTTGCTTGGACGAATTGAGAGCTTCAAAATCCCGCACATGTGTGATGATCTCTTGCTGATGCAAGCTGGCGCTGAGGATTTTAGAGAGAGCCAATTCGGTTTGGGCCTTGGTCATCTTCATTTCGACCAAAAGCTGAGAATAATTGACGATGATACTCTGAGAGTTTGCCAAATCATGACAGATGACGCGCACGAGATTGCGATTGGCTAAAGCTTCGCGTTCGCTGATTTGCTTTTCTCTCTTTTGCGCCTCTGCATTCAAACGCGCCTGATGCGACTGGAGTTCTTCGGCTTGTATGCGCTTGAGATAGATGATCTCCTGCTTGCGCAGCTGCATGAATTTGTCGCCGAGACAAAGCGATAGAGCGACGGCCTCCCACACCGATCCAAAGGCTAGTTCGGTGCCTTGAGGGAGACTAGTCAGCTGGACCCCCATGCGGCCGAGGGCAAAGACGGATGCCCCTATGCAGAGGGGCAACCATGCACCGAGAAAGAGCCGTGCCGCCCGATCCCCCTTCCAGGCAAGATAGGACGAGACGCCGACGATCAGGATGCAGGTGAGAACCAGCAACTTATAGAGCGAGTCGACGACGTAAAAGCCATCTGAAAAAAATCCGGAAATTCCCAGAAAAAAAAGAGCGATCGCGGTCCCCTGCATCACCCGCGTCGCATGAGGCAATTTCTCCATGAGACCGAGATAGTGAATCATGAAAATCAGAGCTAGAGCGGGTGTGAAAGCAGGAATGACGATCAGCATGACGGTATTGAGATCAGGCGATTCAGGCCATAAGATTGCGTAGCCATTACCTATGGCAATAGCGAGGGAAATACATGAAAAGGATTGAAAGAGACAGTAGAGAAGATAGATACGCTCGCGGCTGCTGAAGAAAAGCAGGAAGTTAAAGAGGATGATCGAAGCCATGGCGCCGAAGTAGATCGATTCCATCTGCTTAATTTGAGCGGACTGCCGTTCGAAGACCGCGCGCGGATAGAGGCGCCAGTCGATTTCCATCGGACCTGTCGTCTGCATGCGCGCGAGAATCTCAAAGGCATCGCCGGGCTTAAAATTCAGCGGGAAAGCGTAGGTCATATGATCGTAATCACGCGATGCATACACGCGATGATCGCCCGTATGCCTCGCACGCAGGAGATTCTTGTTTTGGTAGATATAAAGATCGATGAAATCAGTCTTGAGATCTTCGGCGACGAGATAGGATTCGAGGTCCGTGGCCCCCGTGTAGGTGATGGTGCCGTGGAGCCAGTAAGCGTCCGTTGTGATGCCGAAGTTATAGAGGTCTTCGCCCTGGATAGGGGGGAGCTTGGCCGCTCTTTCTAGGACTTGTTCGGGCGTCTCGCCCGGACTTACTTCTTTAATCACTTGAAGCGAAGAGGTGATGCGCTGGACTTCATGCAACTCAAAAAAGCTCAGTTCCGCACCATAAGAGGGCAGACTGGACCAAACGAGGAAGATGAAAAACCATCTCTGCATGATGAACAGCTAACCTTTCACGACAGGTGTGGGAAACCCCTTTTCCCTAAGGAGAGTTCACTATCAGCGGAGAAAAAAAAGTCACTTTCTCCAAGGATCTGAACCTATCCGTCCCGACTAGTACATCGGTAGGCGGCCTCAAATCTTGAGAGAGGCTTTCCGGTGAGCGACGCGATAAAGGATAGGGTTTGGACACCAGGCGACTTGATCGCTGCGATGCGTGCCGTGCAGAGGGGTGACGTTGAGGTAGGTGACGTCTTAACGTGTTGGAGAATCGGCAAAGAAAAGATGAGCTTGGAAGCAAGGCGCCGGCCCGGGCAGCCGGTGCCTCCTCTTCATCGAGAGAGTTCGGAAAGCTGGCTGAAAGCCTGCTTATCGAGCAGCGCATCCTTTCTACCTTTTTGGTAGGAGTCGAGTTGGGCCCAACAAGCCTTGGCCGTGACGCTATGGGGCTTGATGCGAATACATGCCTCATAGTAGGCTTCGGGGTGCATCCACACGAAGATACCCTGCAGTTGCTCGCTGGTTTTTCCCGTTGCGAGAAAGGTCTTGGCCTTCACCTCAGGACCTGCATCGCCCATGCTGATCTGATTCAAAAGACTCATGGTCCGCATCTGTTCGATAAAACCGCGGCCCTGACCTTTCTTATTGAGCCCTTCGGCCTTAGCCGCAAGCTGCTGGGCCTTTTCAAGGAGAATATGGGCTTGGTAATTTTTGCCGAGGGGTTCGGTCGACCAACTCTTGGCCGAGGATCTCCAGGCCATCAGCATAGCCTCTTGCTCGGGTGAATAGCCGCCCTCATCCAGCCGTGCACTGATCATTTCCAGCGTGATCGAAGCATCCCCTCGCAAGCGGATCGTGAGAGCGAGGAGATTCTGCAAGGCTTTCAGCCAACGATCGGGATCGGTGTGCTTCATGAGACGATCAGCTAAGAACTTTTCATAAGCGAGCATCGCTTCGTCGTGACGCCTGGTGGCGCTGAAGTATTCGGCTTTTTCCAATTCGCTCAATTGGGGTGAGGGCTCGGCAAATTGCATGACCGCCGATTTCTTAATCGACGAAGAAGCATGACAGCCGACGCAGTAGCTGGTGGTTTGCCGCAGCAGAAAGCGGGCGTAGCCGTAATTTTGGGCCGTATAGGCCGCCTCGATCCGGGAAAACTGCTTGGGCAGATCGAGAGATAAATAGCGCATGACAGGATCCACCGTGTAGAGCTCGAGAGTCGGCTCCACATTGTGCGCGAGGCCCTTTAATTCTTTGAGTGATTGAATCACGATCGAAGACTGCTGAACGGTCGGTGCTGTTTCCAGAGCTCCGAGGTTGAGTAAGAGGAGGGAGAGATTTTCGGCGAATTTTTGCATGGTCGGCCGGGCTGATTGATCAGCCGATGGTGTGGGCGTAGGAGTGGAGGCGCCGCTGGTCTGAGGAGCAGGCGGCGGAGGTGCGGCGACGACGACGCTCGACGTCAAACAAGTCGCGATGAGACTCCACGTGAACAATGCTTTCTGCATGGTCTTCTCCTCTAAAAGGCACCGAGAAGCGACGCCTGAGATCTTGAGATAAGATCGCAAGCCAAGGCGCGGGCGCTACCAGTCACTTTGTTTCATCGATCTTATCTTTGCAAGGAGTGTGCGCAATGGCCTCGTCCTTGCAAAAACGTTTCCCATCGCGTGGAAAGAAGGTCTGAACTCTCCTTGTACCTTGAAGTTTCCCGTGGCAGGGAGCTAGTATCGGGCCGGCCGTGGCCGCGAGGTAGAGATCTTTTCACGCGACTGACGCGCAGGGCTGTAGGATTTCATCAGCTTCGGAGCTCTTGGTGTGGGATTTCACGCCGAAGCTTCGTATCAAACAAGGTTTAAGAGATATTTGCCATGGTATTACTTAGAGAAAATCCGATTCTTCTCCTCTTTGTCGTCGCCGCTATCGGTCAGATCCTGGGACGGGTGAAGATTGCTGGTTTTGGCCTCGGCGTCGCCGCCGTGCTCTTCGTTGGTCTCGGCTTTGGCGCCATCGATCCGGCTTTTAAGCTGCCTGATTTCGTCTACATCTTTGGTTTGACCCTCTTTGTTTATACGATGGGCGTCAGCAGCGGTCCTGGTTTTTTTGCATCATTTCGCCAAAAGGCCTTGCGAGACAATCTCTTAGTCTTCGTCATCCTGCTCGTTGCCGCTGGCATGACGATCGCTCTCTGCAAAGCTCTGCATCTGACGGCGCCATTCGCCGCGGGGCTTTTTTCGGGAGCTTTGACCAATACGCCCGCTCTCGCGGCCGTCCTCGATTCTCTCAAGGCGAGCGGCGGCGATGAAGCCGCTTTGGCTGCACCAGTCGTCAGCTATTCTCTCGCGTATCCGGGCGGCGTGATCGGCATGCTCTTCGCCATTTATGTAGCTTTTCGCTGGTTAGGAACTCCTGTCGGCGCGGCGACAAAAGCCTCAGAAAGCGCGTCCGCTCTCGACGAGGAGGAGCCGCTCGAATCCTGGGTCGTCTGCGTCACGGAAGAAGAGGCGACGCGCGGTATCATCAGCGAATTGCGGGGCAGGACCGGGATGCAGATCAGCTTTGCGCGTCTCAAGCGGCAGAATACGCAACTGATCGCCACCGATCACACGCAGTTGAGACTAGGCGATCTGCTCAGCATCGTCGGGCGCCGTTCTCAGCTCGAGAAAGCTCTGCACTGGCTCGGCGAGAAAACCGAGGAACATCTCGATTGGGACCGCAGTCTGATCGATTTCAGGCGGATTTTTGTTTCGAAAAAGACTGTCACGGAAATGCCGCTCGAACGCCTCAAGCTCGGTCCACGCTTTGGAGCTGTCATCACGCGCATCCGTCGCGGAGATGTCGAAATTATTCCCGACCATCGAACGGTTTTAGAGCCAGGCGATCGCGTGCGCATCGTCGCGCCGCGGGATCGCATGGATGAGATTTCAAAATTTTTCGGTGACTCTTACAAGGCTTTGAGTGAGATCGACGTCATCACCTTCAGTCTCGGGATGGCTCTCGGCCTACTGATCGGTCGCATTCCCTTTCCCTTGCCGCAAGGAGGTACCTTCGAACTAGGCTTTGCCGGCGGGCCCCTCATCGTGGGATTGGTCCTCGGTCATCTGGGGCGCACGGGACCTTTCGTCTGGACCTTGCCTTTCAGTGCAAATCTCACCCTGCGTCAGCTTGGAATGATCCTCTTTATGGCGGGGGTTGGCACGCGCTCCGGTTTTGCCTTTGCTTCGACCTTGCAAAAGGGCGGAAGCGTGTTTGCCCTGATGGCGGGGGGGGCTCTCGTGACCTTTACGGTGGCCCTTCTTCTGCTCGTCATCGGAGGGAAGGTTTTCAAAATTCCCCTCCCGCAGTTGGCCGGCATTATTTCTGGCACCCAAACGCAACCAGCAGTGTTAGGCTATGCCTTAGAGCAAGCGCGCAATGAACAGCCCAACCTCGCCTACGCGACGGTGTATCCTCTGGCGATGATCGCCAAGATTATTTTTGCGCAGCTCATTCTTGCTCTTTGGTGACCGTGCTTCCTCTCCATCCCGAGGCCCTTGCACGCTGCGTGGGAGCGATCGATGCATTCGTTTTTTAGGCTTTTACTGATCCTTATCATTTTGCCCATCATCGGCACGCTCGGCTTTCATTGGATCGAGGGCTTGCGCTGGATCGATGCCGTCTACATGGCCTTTATCACCCTGTCGACGGTCGGCTACGAAGTCGTCTCCCCCCTGTCGGATCCTGGAAAAATCTTTGTTATCGTGTACATCGTCGTTGGCTTTTCGGTGTTTTTCTATAGTTTGTCGCAAATTGGGGAAATGGCAGTCGGCGGCGACCTCCGCCGTCTCTTAAGGAGACGCTTGATGAATCGACAGATCAAAGACCTCGATCAACATTTCATCGTCTGCGGTCTTGGTCGCATGGGCCGCGGCATTGCCAAGGAATTGAGCAAGAAACACCAATCTTTCGTCGTGATCGAGCGCGATGCGGCGCGGGTTGAAGAGGCTTTGCAGGCGGGCTGGCGTTGCCTCGAAGGCGACGCGACGAGTGACGACATTCTCCGTTTGGCCGGCATCGACAAAGCGCGGTGTCTCGCGACGGTCCTGCCGCAGGATTCAGACAATCTCTTTACGGTGATGTCCGCGCGTCTACTCAATAAACAGCTGACCCTGATCACGCGCGCGAGCAACGAGGCAGCGATTGATAAGCTGAAGCGCGCTGGTGCGACGCGCATCATCAGTCCCTATTCGATTGGCGCGGTAAAGATTGCACAACTCATGATCAATCCACAGCTCGAAGAGTTTATCGAAATATTTGGTGAGCATGATCTCGATATCGATTTGACCGTCGTGAAGATTGATCCCCATTCGCGGCTGCAGGGGCTGACCTTGAAAGATGTCCAGAGTCAGGTCAAGGGTATACTGGTCGTAGGGCTGAGGCGGGAGGGGCAAAAGCTGCTGATGCCGCCGCCCGAAGATGAAGCCTTGCAGCCGAAAGATTCCTTGATCGTCGTCGGTCCCTCAAGGGTCATGCGGGGATTTATGAAATCCTTGGGTGTGAGCGGTAATTAAAATGAAGCGGCTAGAGCGCTTGGTCGCCATGGAGGTCGCCCGAAAGCCATCGATGCGGAAGATGCAATGATTGTGTTTGAAATTCACCAGTCCAACAAGGCTTCGATCGAAACTATTTCTAAGCGCACTCTTTACAGATATCTGGATCGGTAGAAGACTGAACCAGATCATCAATATAAGATTTCAAACTAAGTTTGCTACTGATATGAGCGGCCTTAATCGTGCCCCTGTTGCCCTCTGTTGTGAAATGATGCCCTTACTGACCCAAGGTATGTTGGAATGGTTAGTTTCAAGGCTAAACATGTGATAGGAATGTCCAGGCTAACTTTGACAAGGGGAATGAAACCACAAATGACGATGATCATGAGATGTTACATAAAATAATACAGCTTCTGCCTGTCCATCAGCGAGGGCGCGAAACTCAGGGCTAAGTTGTCCCTTTTGGCAAATCCTATCTCACTACAAGCTGAGAACGAAATAGCTCCATTTTCTTTCACAGGTAGAAATCTCGGTAAAGCAGCTCACACCTAGAGCGTGTTAAATCGGTACATCTCTGCTGCAAATTTAATCGGGACTGTCAGTATTAAATTGGCACTAAATTTTTGATTTGGAGGATAAACTATGAAACCGACTCCTTGGATCCTGATGTCTATACTTTTTGCTGGATCTTCCTTACAAGCTGAAGTGAAGGAAAGTCCAAAAGTATTGGCCGTTCTTGCGGCTACCTACTCAGATCTTATCCAGCAGAATGCTTCACTTAAGAAGGCGAATGAAGCATTAGAAGAACGAGTAAAAATCCTCGAAGCTGAGGCTAAGAGAATCGATATTCTGGAACAGAAATTGACCCAACTTGCTGAGAGTTCTGAATCAGCTCATCAGAAAGCTACTCAGGCTCAGCTTTCTGCGGATGCTGCCAGCGCGCGAGCACAGAATCCAGTGATCATGCTAGGGCATGAGAATGGACGGCCATGGGCAGAATGTCCTGCTGCTTACCATTGGATAGGTGGCCTAAATTTCGGTACAAACATGATCGATGTTGCTTTCTACGAAGTAAATCGATGGCACAAAAACTTCTTCTGGTTTTGCGCAAAAAACTGAATAGTTAGAATTTCGGATGACTCGTGAGAGCGCATACTTTAACCTCATTTTATCCGGATCAAACGATGAATTTCAAATATCATATTTGCCTTGCCCTAGCATTTGGTCTGATTGTCAGCAGCTGCGGGCCAGATACTTCTAAAAGCAAGCTTAGTCGCGTCTCTGATCCAAGTGATCAGGTCATCGGTTCGGTTCGAGAATACTGGATTTATGAGAATATTTCGGATGGGCTTGGACGCGCTGAAATAGGTTCGATCGACTCCTTGCATACTAACTTCTTTCCCGTTGATCTTCCAATGGGTGAAGAAAATATATTTTGGGTCTCCAACTCACCGGAACTGAGCCTCTCCAACGTAGAATTCAGCATTTCTCACGATCCTGAAATTAAGAGAGAAGTTCCCGTTTTTAAAGCGGCCAAGCTCTCGAATGGGTATCTTGAGCTCATACTTCATTCCGACTCCTTTGCCTCCATAATGGAGCATCAAGGCTGGGAACTGACTATTGAACCCACATTTTTCTTGACAACTTATACCGATGCTCAATCTTTAGATATAGTTAGGCTAGGATTTGAAATATCAACAGTTTGCCTTCTCGAATCAGATCTCTCCATCGACAATCTTGACGATTTGATAGAGTCGAACGTTTCATCTAGAAGAAATTGAGCATAACCCCCATTTCGAGTTGACACTAACCTAAGAGGAAAGTGTCCATGGCTTCAGATCAAAAAGCAAAGAAGACCTATTCGTTTCAGCAAAAAGAACAAATACTTAAGGATCATTTCGTTCATGGCTTGAGCATTTCCGCCATTTCCCGTAAACATCAGGTCAACGCCGTCACGTTGTACAACTGGAAGAAGATGTTTATGACCTCTCAAAAACCTTCGAAGAGCCCAGAGCTAACGCCCGAAGAGATCGCCAAGCTAATCCTCGAAAATGAAGCTTTGAAGAAGGCTGTGGCCGATCTAGCGATCAACAAAGCGATTCTGAAAGAGGCGAACGAAATCCTCAAAAAAAAGCTTCCACTTCCAGCATGGTTCCGATCGCCAAAGAAATAGCTCATTCAAAGTCGTTCTCCAAAACCGCGATCTGTAAGGCTCTCGGGATTTCGAGGGCTTCCATTTATAAGACATCAAAGGTAGTCGACATGGCTTTCTATCGAAGAGCTGATGATGAGATATATTTGCCGCTAATTCGAAAGGTAATAGATCAGCGTCCGACGTACGGATACAAGCGAGTAACTGCCTTGGTAAATAGGATTCTAAGCAGCGAAAAACGTCCCTCCATCAATCGTAAACGTATCTACAGGCTAATGAGGATTCATGGGCTAATCCTGCCTAAATCAGGCGAGGCGCGCACGAACCACGAAGGTACGGGTAAAGTGATGACGCTTCATTCCAATACGCGCTGGTGCTCAGATGGATTTGAAATTAAATGTTGGAATGGCGAGAAAGTTTTTATTGCATTTTCCCTCGACTGTTGCGATCGTGAGGTCATTCATTTCGTGGCGTCGACCTCTGCTCTAACGCAAAGACACATAGCCGAGTTGATAATCTGCTCAGTGGACAAGCGATTTTCCTGTGGCCGCCCGAGTCGGAAGATTCAATGGCTAAGCGACAGAGGCTCAATTTATCGGGCAGAATTCACCCAAGAAGTTGCCCGAAGCACCAATCTTCAACCGTGCTTCACAGCTGCCTATAGTCCTTCCTCGAACGGAATGGCAGAAGCTTTTGTGGGGACCTTCAAGCGAGACTATGTTTATACGAACGATTGCTACAGCGCAGGGGAGGTATTGAAGATGCTTCCAGGCTGGTTTGACGACTACAATTGTAAGGCGCCGCATTCAGCTCTGCAAATGATGAGTCCCAAGGAATTTATTGCCAAAAATACCCGTGTCAACTGAATCGGGGGCCAAAGCA
>CANJJY010000011.1 GCA_947474445.1 Oligoflexaceae bacterium | reverse complement strand
CTGAGCTTGAACCCCATCTTTGAACTTGAAAGCGAAAAGGAAGAGAAGTTCGACGAGAACGGTGTGAAATCGACGGAAAAGGAGCTGGAATTTGAGAAAGCTTACGCTGCGGCGATCAGCTATCGATTCAGCAATACCTTCCTACCTAAGCTGAGCTTTTTTGATCAAATCGCTGATGCGGATGAGCGGGTGAGCATTCTCTTTCCGAGCCTCGACATCAGCCTCTCGCCTCAGTGGCAAGTGGGGGTGGGCGCGGGTTTTGGCCTGACTCACGCGGCAGAAAAGCGCTTGGCCTCGATCAAATTGGAATACGAATTCTAAGGGCTGGCACCCTCTTTGCAAATCTCTCACTTGAACGGGCAGATTCGCAACATTGAGAGCTCGCACCTCGCCGCTCTCGCCAGTCATGGGGTTCAAGACGATGAGATTTGCGTTCGCACTGATCTTGGTACAGAGCTTATTTTTTCCATTCGCGACGGCCAGATCAATGGATTCTTTGACGATTCATTTAAGAGCGCAAGACTGCAACATAGCGGATGTTCCTCTCGCTGATGGCCGTATCCCGTCGCCGACCATGGTGGCAAAAGACGCTTATTGTGCACGCGAGCTGCTCGAAAAGAATGCTCCTTGGGGCGCCATTACGGTATTTGGGAGCGCGCGGGCCAAGCCAGGCTCTGAGTACTATCAACTGACTCTTCAATTTGCTCAAAAATGGACGGCTAAATATGGACGGAGCTACCCTATTCTCACCGGAGGGGGACCCGGCATCATGGAAGCGGCCAACCGCGGCGCCTTTCTTGCGAATGGCAAAAGCCTCGGAATCGCCACGCGCTTTAGCACAGGACAAGAAAAGGCCAATGATTTCGTAACCGACAGTTACATGGCCGGCAGCTTTTCTCAAAGAGAAGCCGACCTGATCGACTACGCCGCCGTCATCGTGGTTGCACCAGGCGGTTTTGGTACCGAGTGGGAAATCTACGAAGCGCTTTCAAAAATTCAAACGCAGAAAAAATCCAATGTGATCGTCATCCTCCTCGGTCAGCGGAGTGTGTGGAGCACTCTCTTGAAGCGCCTCGAACTGTTTCGCGACATGGGCACCATCAATCCAAAGGATCTCGATCTGATCGTCGTGGCGGAAGACGCTGAGCAAGCCATCCGCTTGATAGAGTCCAAACTATTCAATCGCTCGTAGGAAGGTCATATGAAAAAGATTTGGAATCCAAAGAAGAGTGGAGTGGGATCGGTCGCCGCGATGTGCTCGGCCCTCGCTGTGAATGGACGGCTCTTGCAAGCGGACGATCTCCCGCATTGGATCGATCATACGCTGCTCAAACCCGAAGCCGATACTCATGCCATCGAACGGCTTTGCGTCGAAGCGATTTACCACAGTTTCCATAGTGTCTGCGTCAACCCATTTTGGGTGAAACGAGTCGCAGAAAGCCTCAAAAGCAGTTCGGTGCGCACCTGTTCCGTCATTGGCTTCCCCTTCGGAGCCCAGCATAGTCACTGCAAATTACAGGAAGCTACCCAAGCCATGGCCGATGGAGCTGACGAGCTTGATATGGTGATCAATTTAGGCGCCCTCAAGTCCAAGATGTTTTCTGTCGTCGGCGACGACATCATGGGTGTGGCCCGCTTGTGCCGCGAGCACCAGATGATCCTCAAGGTTATCTTGGAAACAGCTCTCCTGAGCGATGCGGAAATAAAGGAAGCATGTCGCATAGCGGTCGATGCTGGGGCGCATTTTGTGAAGACTTCGACTGGCTTCGTACAGCCTGGGGCTACCTTGCATGGAGTCCGCTTGATGCGCACTGCAGTGGGAGATGAGCTGGGAGTCAAGGCCTCAGGCGGCATCAGTGATAGAGAGACGGCGTTGGCCATGATCGAAGCGGGAGCGACCCGTATCGGCACGAGCAAGGGCGTAATGATCGTCCAGAAAGAAAATAGTTCTCTATGAACATGCCGATCGATGACTCTCTTCCTCTGAAGGTTTCTCCACAGACACAGGCATCATCAGCGGCGGCCAGCGACACGGCTGAGCGCTACCAATACTGGCGCATGCGGGTCATGTACTCGATGATGAGCGGCTATGCCCTCTTTTATTTTGTGCGAAAAAACATGTCGATGGCCACGAAGTCCATCACGGATGAATTCGGGTTTTCGAATACCGAATGGGGCATGGTCCTGAGTGCCGCGACTATCGTCTATGCTTTCTCCAAGTTTGCCAGCGGAATTCTCGCCGATCGCATCAGCCCCAAATACATGATGAGTATTGGTCTCCTTTTGTCGGCAGGCGTCAACGTGATCTTCGGCTTGGGGGAGAGTCTCGCTTTTTTTACAGTATTCTGGGCCCTGAATAATCTTTTTCAAGGGACTGGGATGCCGCCCTGCAGTCGTCTCCTCACATCATGGTTCAGTCCGCGCGAGATCGGTCGCGCCTGGGGAGTATGGAATGCATCCCATCAAATCGGGGGAGCGTTCATTGCCCTGGCTGCCGGCTATCTGGTGACTCATTTTGGATGGCGTTCGGCCTTTTGGGTGCCCGGCCTCGTCACGGCGATCGGCTCATTTTGGTTGATGAATCGGCTGACCGATACTCCTGAAGCGATGGGACTGCCGCCGATCGAGGAGTTTAAAAGCGATGGCGCGCCGCCGAGCGCTGAAGAAGAGGCTACCCCCTTCTTCACAATGTTCAAAAAACATATTTTGACCAATCGATGGGTATGGATCGTCAGCGTGGCTAATTTTTTCGTTTATATCGTACGGATTGGTATCCTCGACTGGGCACCGAAGTATCTGGAAGAAGCGAAGGGATTCAATCTCAAAGAAGCCGGGTTTGCCCTTTCCGGGTTCGAGCTGGCCGGTATTTTCGGAGCCTACGCTTCTGGATGGTTGTCTGACCGTGTGTTTCACGGTCGTCGTGGACCTGTTTCGGTTGGTTTTATGCTGCTTCTGATCGCCACAGTTGCGATCCTCTTTTTTGTACCCAATGGTCAGATGGCTCTCATGGGATTGGTCTTCATCGCTTTAGGCTTTCTCGTCTATGGGCCTCAGATGTTGATTGCCGTCGCAGCTGCCGACTTTGCAACCAAAAAAGCGGCATCGAGCGCAGTGGGTTTGACCGGACTTTTCGGCTATCTCGGTGCCACTCTTTGCGGGATCAGTACGGGCTGGCTCGTCGATCATTACGGTTGGAATGGGGCTTTGGCTCTCTATCTCGGCTCCGCTGTGATCGGCACGCTCCTCCTGCTTCTGACCTGGAAAAAGAAATCACCGCTGCTCAATTGATATGGCATCGCCTTCTCTTCATTTTTGGGGACTTCGATTTTTGAGCAAGACGAAAAAGAAGTTAAAGGACTGGGTATCGTTACTTATGCAGATGAATGGCAAGCTCTGGAATTCCAAATGGGACTGGAAATTTTTCTAAGCCATTCCTAGCGAAGAATCGCTAGGAACAGTTGAGAATTTGAGGGGACCGTCGTTTAGGAAATCGGGGCCTGTGGATAAAGGTCATGAGGAAAGGCCGTACGCTCCATGTGCCGCTGCATATAGGCCGTTACCTTATGTTCGCCCTCGAGCAGTCCGGCCGGCATCGAAGGCAACTGAGCCCACCGCAGGGTATAGGTCATCGCGATGTCAGCTACGGTAAAACGGTCAGCTACCAAATATTTTTTGTCTGCCAGCAGAGCGCTAAAAGTCGTCAAAAGTTTTTTGAAATCTCCTACGGCCAATTCAATTTCCGCAGCACTCCGCTTTTCTTCCGGATAAACGAAGCGATGTTTAATAATGCGCCAGAGCGGTTGCTCGAGTTCGGTCGTCGCAAAACTGATCCATTGGTCGTAATAGCCACGATCGGCGGTGCCGGCGCGAGGAATCAAAGCTTTTTCGGGGTACTTATCGGCGAGATAGTTGCAGATAGCCGACGATTCAAAAAGGGTGACGGGACCATCGGCGAGAGCAGGAACCTTTCCAAATGGGTTGATCGCTAGATACTGAGCGCTGCGGTTTTCTCCCTTGCTGATACTGACGCTCACCGTTTCGAAGGGAACCGCCATTTCTTTAAGGAGCCAATAGGGTTTCACCCAGCGCGAAGGACCAGTGCCGTAAAGCTTGATCATCGATTGACCTCGTGAGGAAAAGATAAGAACCCAAACATTTCAATGGAATCACCGAAAAGCGAATACTTAACTTTTCAATTATGCCGGAGTCATCGAGAAATGGCGAGCTCACGTGTCGCGTCTGTCACCCTCAGCAGACGGGAGGCTAAGGAGCTTTGTCATCAAAGCGTTGATGCAGCTGATCGATGCGTGACTTGGTTTCTTCCAATCGCAGCTTCATGGTCCGGATCAGTTCGTATGCACGTTCGACGCGACTGACCATCAGATCTAATTCTAGGTCGGGCGAAGCGATTTCGCGCACGATGCCTTCGACCTCTTCAAGCATCTTTTGGTAGGTCACCGATTCCTGTTCTTTGCTTGCCATCAGTCGTGATCCTTATCTTGAGTCTTAGTTTGTTTGTCGATAATTTGCAGTTCGAGCAGAGCATCGGGGAGGCGCGCGCGTAAAGTTCCGCCGATCCGCAGTTGAGCGCCTCGGACCACGCGTCCTTCATCGTTGCTCAGTTGGGTCCAACCCTGCTCCATCCAGGGTTTGGGATCGCGCTGGAGCAGCGCCTTTTCCCATTCATTCAGCTGCCGCGCTGCTAGAAAGTAAGCCTGCTGAACTTGGCCCTTCAGGCTGAGATGGAGGGCCGGCAGCTTTTGAAATTCCGATTGCAGACGTCCTTGGACTCTGAGTTGGAGATGACCGCTGAGCTGTTCGCAGCGACTTTCTTGATTCTGAAGACGCAAGGTCGTACGCTGGGCCAGGTCCTGACTCAGGTTCTGGAGGCGTCCCGTCGCCTGCACCCAACGACGTTCGACCTGCATCTCGAGACCAGTCGCCAGTTGCACCTGATGCTGCCGGTAAGTCGTCAGCACGCGCTGACTGAGGATCAAAATCTTCTCACGAAGATTTTGTAGGCTGCTCGTCTGGATGCGGATGCGCTCTTCAAGCTTTTGACTCAAGATGAGGCCCAACTGATCCAGGCGTTGCCGCGTGCCTTGAAAGAGGCTGATGATGAAATCGGCAGCGGCTGTCGGGGTCTTCTCGCGCTGCCAACAGATTTCTTCGGCAATGCAGACATCTTCATGGTGGCCGATCGCGGCGACGACGGGGAGCGGGCATTGGGCGATTGCATAAGCGATCTCAGCGCTATCAAACCAACGAAGATCAGCAGCGCTGCCTCCACCGCGGGTGATGACGATGACATCGCAGGCGGCCTCACTCAAAGTCTTGATGCCGCGGACCACTTCTTCGAGAGTCTTCTCACCCTGCATCTGCGAGGGGTAGAAGATGACTTCGCCTGGGTATTTATAGAGTTGAAGCTGATCGATGAAGTCGCTCTGAGCTCTCGATTCGGGGGCGCTGATCAAGCCGATGCGAAGAGGAAAAGCAGGCAGTGAGAGAGATTTATTCTGGCGATCGAGGCCCTTAGCTCTGAGTTCGCGCAGGAGCTTCTCGCGGGCCAGTGCGAGCGAGCCTTTGGTGTACTGGGGATCGAGACCTTGCACCTGGAGACTGATCTGACCGCGATCGCGGTAGAGGGTGACATCCACGAGCAGTCGAACGCGGAGTCCGTCTTGCAAGAGTTCTTTGACAAGAGGGGCCCCATGCTTTCTCTGCAAATCAGCGAGTTGGGAACGCCAAAGAGTAGCGTTGACGGTCAGCGTCGCCGACCGTGAGCCGCCGTCCTTGAAGTCGGCCAATTGAAAATAGATTCCACTGGCGTGGAGTTTGATGTTCTGAATTTCACCTAGCACCCAGACGCTGCGAGGAAAGCCCTGCGCGATGACGAGCTGCACTTTTTGCATCAGTTCGCTGATGGTAAGCCCGTCCAAAGTCGTTTCAGCGAGCTGAGAAGGTGTTGCCTCGCTTCCAACAGCGGCTGTTGAAGCCGTCGAGAGAACTGTGGCCGGTGTGGGTGTCACCTGGGGGGGAGGCGGATCTTTGCTGCGACCTCCGCCTACACTCTTACAGAGTTCAGCGATGCGTTCCAAGTTGCTGGTATTGAGCGGCAGCATCCAGGTTTTCTCAGCGGCCACGTATTCACCCCCGAGGGAGCGCATGAGATCGCGATAGGGATAGGTCTTCCCGCGCACAATGATGCTTTGATCTTCCTCTTGAAAGTAGACCGACACGGGAGATCCTCACTATCTAGAAGCGATCCTGATGGATGCGCTCTGGGGCGACGCCGGCGTCTTGCAGGATCTTCTGTGCACCGCTCATAAAAGCAGGGGGTCCGCAGAGGAGATAATCGTCGCTGCTGGTAACGAATTCAGAAAGAGCATCGAGGGGCCGACCGAGTCGGGCGCGACCGAGGGCCACGTCATCGGCAAAGAAATGTACATGCATCTTGGGGTTGATTGAATGAAGGGCCTGGAGGCTCTCATAGAAAGGAATCTCTTCATCCGTCTTGCAGCCATAAAGCAAGTGGGTCGGTGCAGCGAGAGAGGTCGCAGCGCGGCTTTCCAAAATAGCTCGCAGAGGCGTAACACCCGAACCGCCGGCGACCATCGTCACAGGTTGTTCCAGGGGAGGGACATAGAATCGACCACTGGGAGGGGTGACGAACAACTTACGCCCGAGCGTTTGCCGCATGACCCACTGCCGGAGGCGCGTATCATCGAGAAGCAAGCAAAGGTCAAATCGACCATTGATGCGAGGGGCCGAAGCAATCGAATAATATTTGCGAAAATCACCCAGTTCGTCATCAAAAACGACCTGAGTGAACTGCCCCGCATGATATTTAAAATCCGCCAGCGCCCGCAAGGTGATCACGACGTAGCGAGTCCCTATCGTCTGCAAACCTTCAATAGAAACGGGTGTAAGCAACTCAGTATCCAAACCCAATTCCCTTCAAAAAACAAAATCGATCCCGTCCTAAAACAAAATCGATTCCAAACCAAACAACCAAAGAGCGGCTTAGAGTGGGCAGAAGGTCGTGAGATCAAGGCGCGAGGAGTGGAAAAACCGGAGTCGACTCCAGTCGATGAGGATTTTTCCGCGACGCACCACGAAGATATCGCGTCCTTATGCCCGCTCTAAGCCCTTTTGACGCCTACTTTGCAGCCTGTTGCGACAGATGCTTGGATGTCTTCGCGCGAAATGAGTTCAGTAGGCAAAGTTGCGCGCCGAATATTTGCTCTATAAAGAATAGCGCCACGAAGTTTCGAATAATCGAGGTCGGCATCTTCCAGGTTTGCTCCGGTAAAATCAGCACCTTCGAGATTGGCGCTCCAGAGGGAAGTCCCTCTCAAGTCCGCATCGCGAAAGATAGCGTCTTTTAAATTGGCATAAGAAAGATTTGCCTCACGCAGATCGCAACCTGAAAAATCTATCTTCACGAGGTTGGCTTTCCGCATATCGTAATTGGCGAGATTCTTGCTCTCAGCGAGAAGTTCAAGAACTTCCTTACGCGTAAGAGTGACGAGATTTTCCGAATTCTTGCTCATGTCGGCCTCATGGAAGTGAGCGTTGGGCTCCGCGTTCGTGACACCCTAATTGCCCTCAAGCCTGTCTCTTGAATTATTTCATCAAGAGACAGGCTATCGGGCAGATCGATCGATCAGGTCTTACTGAGAATCAGAGGTCTGAAAATTTCAGCGCCCCATCAAGGCTGCGACGTCGAGCATGCGGTTGCTGAATCCCGTTTCGTTATCATACCAGGCCATGACCTTGATCATTTTGCCATTGACGACCATCGTGCTGTCCGCATCGACTGAAGACGAAAAGGTTGAACCGTTGAAATCCGAGGATACCAGCAATTCTTCGGTATACTGGAGGATTCCGCGGAGTGGACCGGCCGCTGCTTCTTGCAAGGCCTTATTCACTTCAGCAACAGTCGTTGATTTTTGAACCAAAACGGTCAGGTCAACCAAAGACACATTGGCGGTAGGTACGCGAACCGAAGTTCCGTCCAATTTGCCTTTGAGCTCAGGGAGCACGAGACCAATCGCGGCGGCTGCGCCGGTCGATGTAGGAATCATGTTGAGAGCTGCGGCGCGGGCACGGCGCAAATCTGAGTGAGGCAGATCCAAAAGCTGCTGATCGTTCGTGTAGCTATGGATCGTCGTCATCTGCCCGCATTCGATCCCGAAGTGCTCATTGAGGACTTTGGCGACAGGAGCGAGGCAGTTGGTTGTGCAGCTGCCGTTGGAAACGATGGTGAACTCAGGCTTGAGCTTCTCATGGTTGACGCCGTATACGACGGTCAAGTCTTCGCCTTTAGCGGGAGCCGAAATCAGAACTTTTTTCGCGCCGGCTTGAAGGTGCAGTTCTGCTTCCTTCCTGTCGCGGAAACGGCCCGTCGATTCAAAAACGATATCGACTTTCTTCGCGCCCCAGGGTAGCTCGCGCGGATCTTTGATGGCTGAAACGGATATCTTTTTACCGTTGACGACGATGCCGTCTTTGTCTGCTTCGATCTTGGCGTCGAGAATTCCGTGAACGGAATCGTACTTCAAGAGGTGAGCGAGCGTTTTTGTATCCGTGAGATCGTTGATGTGGACGATCTCTATGTCCTGACGTTTGAGGGCGGCCCTCATCACGACGCGTCCGATTCGTCCGAAACCATTGATACCGACCCTAACTGTCATGATCCCCACTCCTAACTCTTCAGAATTATCATATTGCAAACTGCTCGATGGTTATACTCCTGAGCTCAGAAAAAAGCTATAGCGGCGCTGTTCTACGCTCTTCATCACCCCAAAAGTGGTCTTTGAGCTCGAACCAGGTAAAATAGACCTACGACTTCTTTTGGGAGGACTCTATGCGCGGCGGCTCTCTTCTGTTCTGCGTTGTAATCGCTCCTCTTCTTTCCCTACCCTCAGCGATGGCCAAAGGCAAAGACAGGCCAAGGGAAGGGCAGAGTCAACGTCCCATGCCGACGGCATCATTGCCGATCGAGCCTTTTTCTGGGGAAGAAGAAGTTCTGCGCGACAGTCCCCCGCCGCCCAGCGAAAAAGTGACGATGAACCGTCCACTCGTCGAGATGGCTCCGCGGTCTGAAGTGCATGATGTCGCTGCGGCTCTCAGAGTCCAAATGACTCAGGATGGCTTTGGTGCCCAGCTGCGCCTTCTTGAATTTTCGCAGTCGTGGTTGGCGATCAGCCAGAGTCTTCGCTATTTCACCCAGGACGGGGCGGAACGTCTCTATGAACGTCGCTATGGACTTCTTCTCGGTCTCGAGGTTCATCCATGGCGGAAAGCCCGGCTTTCACCTTTTCTCACCTTGCAGGCCGGCGGTGAACGCTTTGTACGCGAACCGGTCGCCCCTGACCTCGATTTGTTCGTCGGGGAAGCAGCCGCGGGACTCGAATTACAGCTGAACCGATTGGCTTCATTCAGTCTGCAATGGGTGGGAAGCTATTATAACGGACTAAACGAAATCGTATTCGCCGACCAAAAGAAGCCGCAGCCTATGCATGCCAGTCTCGAAGTTTTCTTCACGATGGATTGGGAAACGACGCTTTAAGGTGTCGCCGTTGTTGGAGTCTGTGTAGCGCCTGCACCGAGATAGTTTTTCAGTTTCTCAGATGTGGTCGCACCGGGCTGGCTGTTAATCTTAGACGCTATCGCTCCCACTTTGCTGGCCGCTTGGCCGGTGCTGTCGCCGGCCGTATAAGAAGCCGCAGCTGCTTCGACGTTCACGAGACTATCGAGAATCGCAATGGCCGTCGCTTCATCGAGCGCGGCGAGCTCTTCCAGGGTAAATTTACCATCTCCATCACTATCAAAGAATTTGGTTTGAAGCGCCGTGTAAGCCGTATTGAACATGGAAAGCTTAAATGTGTCGGCATTGACTCGTTCTTCGGCTGGGATACTGTTGATAAAAGTCACGGCTTCTTCCATCAAACCCACGTTTTCGGCCGTGGCAGTGGGAAGAATAGTGAAGAGAGCCGTTAAAGGATTGCTACTTTGGGCCGCGTCGGCATCGTCTTGAGTCGCCATCTTGATCGCAACGTCCGTCGTATCCACACCCGCCTTCTGTGCTTTGGCGCTCGCCATCAAAGAGACAAGGATCCAATCTTCAGGATTTTCTTCGAGTGCATCGGCAAGTACGTCGATGGCAGCATCAGCTTTTTTCTCGTCGAGAAGAGCTAAAGCGCGATCAGCTGGATCATGCTTTTCGACACCGCGAAAGACGTTGCTGCTGCAAGCCGCGAGAGTGAAGCTCAGGATCATAAAGCTCAAGCGATTCAGCATGACGTCGGCCCTCCCTTAAAATCCGGCCATCAAACGAAAATAAAAGCGTTGGTCTGGACGGGTTCCCGCCGAACTACCGATTTCCTGCGTGTATGTCCCGACATCAAAGCGCATGACATAGAGGTTCAGATAGAGGCCAAAACTCGGATAACCTTGATTCAATCCGCCGACGAAGCCCACTGCTTTCGCTACATTCATTTCCCCGCCGATGTGCAGGCGTTTGAACGTGCTGGTTTCAGTTGTAGCCCCTATATCCCGGTAATCGATAAGAAAGAGAAGATTGCTCAAGTGACTCTTCAGCTCGTAAGCTGAGCCGAAGCTGACGATCTGGGGGAGGCGGCGCGATGCGACGTCGGGTTCGACTGACGTCAGCTTGGTGCCGCCGACATTTTCGACGTGTAGACCCAGACGCCACGGAACCTTGTCCATGCGATACATGAGCCCCAAGTCGACTCCAGCCCCTGTCCTTTCGTGACTGACATCTTCATCACCGAGCTGATCAGATAGATTACTCGAGTCGAGCGCACTGACTTCAATGCGTGCATCCTGGCGAATCAGATACTTGCCTGTGGCGCCAATGAGCAGCTTTTGATTCCAAAAATCTTGAGCGATGCTGAAAGTGGCCATCCGGTTAACGGCAGCCTCGGCCTTTAGATTTTCTACGCCACGGTCGGTTTTTGACTTGGCGAGGAGAGCGTTAGTATTGGCGGAAGCCAGAACGCCCACCGCGGCTCGCCGAAAAACCACACCGGTGAAATTATTTAAACCTAGATGTAAATTATGACCCAAAAAGCCGCGAAAGGTGTCGGTGTCATTTTTTTCTTCGACCATAGCCTGACGGACGATGTCTTTGGTTTTGACTGAGGTTTCAATGCTGGGGGAGGCGAGAACGGTTTCCTTATACAGACCCTTCCCGAGAGCAAGGCCCGCGGGATTATAGAAAATAGCTTCGTGATTGTCGGCAACGGCTATACCGGTATCGCCACGCCCGAGAAAGTAAGGGCTGCGATAGAGTGAATAGAATTCCATATCGTCCGCTCTGAGCTCGCTGGCGAGTGCGAGGCAGGCTAAGCCGAGCGGCAGCAGCAAAAGCGAAGGTCCGCGGCGAATCATGGGTGCTCTCCGGGCAATTAAGTTCCCTTGAGACCACCATCGGCAGGGCTGGGCTGAAATTAAGCGAAAAGATAAGGAAAAAGCTAAGTATTTGAAATTAAAACAAATGGGGGGCCCCAGAGAGGCCCCTCAGAAGCTCATGGCACCTAAGGTGAAGCGATTTTTGTGAGGAAAAATTGAATGTGTCTGAACATGCGGCATTTTCAGAAAATGCCAAAAACGGGAAAGGACTAGGAAAATGCAGTGCCTGAGCTTTTCGTGTGTTTTTTCGGTCTTCCGCAGGTGGCAACACAACCCCTTAGATTTGCTGCGTTTTACCGCAAACTCTTCAGAGAGATTTTGAGCGAAGGATGACCGACGACGGTTCTAACCCTTGGGGGACAGTGTTGTCAACTCATAAACTTCGAGTTTATTTCCAGCAAAATAAGGAGGCACAGTGGTTTGCGCGTCATTGCTCACGGTGAGGAATGGCTCAAACTCTGCAGGAGTGCGGTCAGGGTGGCAGTCGTGCGGAGCTCGAGTTCGGCCATGCTGCAGTCGGTGTCGATGACGCGCGTCGCGGCTCGCAGCTTTTGATGCATCGGCATCTGGGCTTTGATGATGGCTTGAGCTTCTTCACGAGAACTGTGGTCGCGTGTCATCAACCTCTGAAGCTGAACGTCTTCCGGACACGAGGCAACCCACACTTCGCGAAAATCCCCGCCGCGTCCTCGTTCGAGTATCAATGCTGCTTCGTAAAACCAAATCTTGGCTTGATCGCCTAATCCGGCGGCGGCAAGAGCCGCTTGGGTGGCTGCCGTCAGTCGCGGATGAATGATGGCTTCGAGTGCGAGGCGCTGCTTATCATCGCTGAATATCAGTCTTCGCATGGCGGTGCGATCGAGATGGCCATCGGCTTTGAGTACGGCTGGACCGAAGTGAGCTGTGATCGCAGCGAGACCTTCTGTCCCCGGTAGTACGATGGCGCGACTCAGTTGATCCGCATCGATGACTATTTGCCCGCTTCGGCGCAGGACGGCAGCAATGGTCGACTTGCCTGTGGCGATGCCGCCCGTCAGAGCAATTCCGTAGCTGTGCGATAATGCGGCTAAATCCATGCGCGTCTCGGCCCCCTCCAAAGTCAGGAATCATCCTAATCGAGGTCTCTAGAAGTGTCGATGATTCTTGTTCCGTCTGGGGGACTTATGAAACGAGAAAGAGGCGCTGTAGAGTAAGGTTCTGGCCATCATTGCTGTCAGAAGTGCCAGTCCATGACCAGGCGCAGACGCGGTCCTTCGGTGGAAAAATCGGGAGTCCACTCCCAACTGAGAGGCGAGCTCTTGCTTGACACCTCGGGCCGCATCAACACGGCTTGAACGACTCCGAACAGATACGATCCTCCGAAAATCAAGGCAGCGCGCGTTTGAGCGGTCTGTTGTTCGGCCGTATAGGCATCGATTTGGGCCGCGTAAGCGGTTAACTGTTCAGGAGTATTATCGTTGCGCTTATAGGCCGTCGTGAGGTTGTCGGCCGCCCTTTGCATATTCTGCTGCGCCTCGAGTATGGAATAGGCAGCATAGACATGAATCGCAAAAATCGTACCGCCGAGCAGATAGCTCTCGTTGTAAATCTGTCCCGCGCCGAGGGGCAGGAGATGAAAGAAGGAGATAGGAATACGGGCCTTTCCGGCGTTGGGGCTATCGGCTTTGATGTTTGAAACATCGAAATCTTCAGTCCCTCGATCCCGGCGGCCACGACTCTCGCGCTCGATCGAACTGCTGCGTTCGGACCGACGTTCTTCTTCCGAGAAGAGACTGTCGGATTCTGCTTCGCTGCGAATTCCATCCTCGCGCGGGAGGACAGGAGGTGTTTTGTCGTCCGCCTGAACATCTTCGTCGCGGCCGCGCGGCAGTCGATGGTCACGCGATGAAACTTCGCTCCTGCTCTTTTCTTTTGCAGCTAATTCCTTTTCACGCAAGCGTGCTGCTTTTTCTTTGGCGAGCTTTGCCCCAGCGAGGGCAGCCAGCTCTTCTTTGCTAGGTCCTTCCGGCTGAAGATCAATCTTGAACGTGCTGAGGGCATTCTTGGGGACCGAAATTTTGAGCTTTCTCGGATTAAAACCTTTTGCTTCGACTTCGATTTCGACGGCACCTGACGAGGAGGAAAGAGTCGCCCCTACCGGTCCCGCTAAGATGCCATCGACCAGGACATTGGCTTCTTTCACGTTAGAAAGAACGATGATGCGCGTGCCTGCGGCTGGCGCGGGAGAAGCCACCGGACTGGGAGAGGGCGCGGGAGCGACGGCTGCAGGCGATGGCGTCGAGCGCGCGGTGGTCGAAGGATTATCAAGGCGCTCTTTGACTTGTTTGAAGAAGGGTAGAACGCTCTCGTCGAGGGCTTCTTCCTTTTTGATGGAACAGTTGCGATCGAGCGTCAGGCACTTGATGAACTGCTGTTCGGCCTCTGCCGTGCGGCCCAAAGTGAAGAGGCTAAGGCCAAGGTATTTGTGGGCACTGATTTTCTCATCGCGATCGGGCTTGGCATTCAAGGCTCTCTGTAGAAGCACCGCAGCTTCTTTGAATTCTCCATGGGTATAGTGATTCAAGCCACCTTTATAGGCTGAGCTTTTAGCCCATAGCGGGCTCATCCCGCTGAGGCAAAGCATGAGCCCCAGGCCGCGGATAATCCTTACGATGGAAGTTCCAAAGTCCATAAGCCTCACTTAAAATTAGCGCTAAAGGTCAAGGCCTTGTCGCTCTCTTTCAGTTCGATGACCCGACTATACTGATCGCCCCCAAAGGCGACTTGAACGCGATACTGTCCAGGTTTGAGATTGAGCACGAGGACTCGCCGCGTCAACATAATTTCTCGCCGACGTCCGCTTTTTTTCAAGTCTTCGATCACCAGTTGGGCCGGCAGGCGATTGGATCTGACGGTGAATTCTATCAATTCAACGGCCTTGCTCAGAGAGATATTGAGCTGCTTCATCTCCCCCTGACGGATAACGATGGGCTGTTCTTCAGATTTATAACCCTTGCGCCGCAGCTTCAATTGATAGTTGCCGGGATCAAGTTTAAGACCATCGACGCTGATCGCGCGTTCATTAGTCGTACCGTAGAGTTTGCCATCGATCAATATTTCTGCAGCAGGCGCGGAAGCTATCTTGAGCGTGCCGCGTTCCCGTACCTCCGGTTCCTTGGCGATGTCGTCCGTCCCGCTGGCGTCAGTCGCAGGGTTGGATACCATCGCCAGATCTGAGGGGCGTTTGTTGGAAGTGGATTCGGCTGGCTTCTGCGAGGTCCCATGATCGGCCGTCTTCTTTGGACGCGCGCTAGGTTTGGGGCGGATGACGGTGACTTCCTTTTTACTGACCTTGGGCGGATTTTGTTCGTCGAGCGTCACATTTTGATTTTCGATCAGGATAGGCTTATCCGCGGCGACTTCGTTCGAACTTTGATCGGGTTGAGGACCTGGCTTGCTTACCGGCGCGACATTCTCTGGCATTGGACGGGGTTTGTTTTGCCCTGATGATTCAATTGTATTGGGCGATCTTGGTGGGCCCAAATTAAGTTTTTCATTCAGACGATTGCCTCCCCAAAAGAAGACAAAAGCGATCGAAGCGAGAAGAAAGAGCAGAAAGTAATTGCTCCATGCGACCCCGCGTCTGTGCTCATCGCTGACATGTTCACGAATGAAAATCTTGCGCGGGGCAGGTTTGACGAGGGGCTCCTGATCGAGTCTCGGCTTATCCCTCTCCTTGTCTCTGGCCTGCTTTCGATCTTTATGCTGAGTCAAGCTCGGCTCTGACAATTGCGTCTCTGGGAATTGTCCGCTGGGACCGCCGTCGATCTTCGCCCCGGCTTCTATTTTGACGGTTTGATTCAGATTCTTCCCGGCGCCCGCTTCCGTTGGGCCGGAAAGCGAGAGCTTGGCTAAGCGGCGCTCAAACGCGGAGCGATTCGTCATAAAGCGCTCGAGTTCGAGGCGGCTCTCGTTGAAACCACAGGATTCAATGAAGTGATCGAGTTCGCTTGCCATCTCTTGGATGTCGCGAAACCGCTCTTCCTTCTTATTACAGAGGCCGCGCGCGATGATGGTCACAAGCGGAGCGGGTAAGTCCGGCACGAGAGTTTGGGGCGATGTGTATTGGCCCTGTATGATTTTGTTGATGACTTCTGCCGTGGTCTGTCCGGAATACGGCATGACGCCGGTGATGATTTCATAAAAAAGCACCGAAAGGCTATAGATGTCGGCTCTGATATCGACATCGGCACCACGGATCTGTTCGGGTGACATGTAGCTGGGCGAACCCATGAAGGTGCCTGTCTGAGTGGCGTTGGCGCGATGCACCTTAGCTATGCCGAAGTCCATCAGTTTGAGCTGGCCCGAATCGAGCAGCATGATGTTCTCAGGTTTGATATCGCGATGCACGATTTTGAGCTTATGGACTTCATGCAAAGCTCGGCAGATTTCCCTGACGATTAAAGTACAAACGAGAGGATGCAGGCGATGTTTCGCGAACCTTTTTACGTATTCGGCCAAGTCCACACCGTAGAGAATCTCGGTCACGATCCAGAGCTGTTCGGCGTGAAGTCCAGAAAAGTCATAGACTTTAAGGATATTGGGATGATCCAGAGTTGATACCGTGCGCGCCTCGAGCAGAAAGCGATCGCGGACATCGTTGTTTCGAGCCAAGTGCGGATGCATGATCTTGATTGCAACTTCGCGATCCAGCTTTTCGTCGACGGCCGCCCAAACGGAGGCCATGCCCCCTTCTCCGATGAGGGATTTTAAGCGATAGCGTTGCCCGACGATCTGGCCCTTCATGCGCACCAAGTCTCTCTAATAACAGGACTAAGGCGTCCTGTAATAACGATCAAAGAATGGGGACATTCTCGAAGGTACTTATCGGCATTTGACAGCGAAGCTTGAACGGGGGAGTGGGGGATTTATCAGCGATTATGGATTATTGGGCCTTGCCTTTGGCTTCGGCCGTCAGTCAATAGACCGTAGCCTTTGCCTTAGACCTTGCCTTAGCCATTGTGCGTGATCGTGATCCTAGCCTACCCCCTTGGTGTCACATATCGTGGGGCATCATATCGCGATAGGATCGAAACTTTTGGCTGCAGGAATAGTAGCGGAGGTGCGTGACGCGACTCGTATAAAGGCAGGCGTAGGATTCGACCTGCTTAGCGAAGCGACTCTTCTCGAGACTGGTTCGCATCAGTTCCCCCCAGATAGGGTGGATCGCCTTTTCGCGCTTATCGATCAAATCTTTGATGAGCTTATGTTGATGTTCGAGCTGAGTCTCCTTTGTATAAAGGTGCTCCTGATGCTCTTTCAGCTTGGCGAGGCTCTTTGATTCTTTTTGTTTATCCGAACTATTCATCTTCAAGCGCCTTTGAAGATTGCCGATTTCCGAGCGCAGCGCTTGGGCCTCTTCCTGGTACTCTTCTTCCTTTCGAATCGCATCGATGATCCGCTCGAGCTCGGCGTGGAGTCGATCCAGACGAAACAGTTCATCTTCTAGCTCCTGGACAACGAGCAAAGTACGCCAGTTGAAGAGCTCTTTCGAACGCTGGATATCGCCGTAGATATGATCTCCGCAATAGAGGATCTGATCGCCTTTTTGCTGCGTTAATTTCTCAAAAAGGATAGCGTTACCGCCATGATAGATCTTTTTAGGCTCGAGCGGTCCGCGGTGGAGTTTGAGCAATCCATCCTTCTCCGTCATCACTTCGTAGAAGGGGTTGGTGCCGGTGAAAAAGTTGGGCTTGCCCGCGCTGACGACGATGTATTCGAAGTAGTCCTGCCAGCGGGGGAAATCTTCGTGCAAACCGTTGAGCAAATAGCTCATCACCGAATTCGTATAGGTCCAATCAGAGTTGGTAATGACGAAGAGTTTCTTTCCGCCGTCAATCAGCTTGACTAGGGTTTCAACCAGATGTTTGTCGCGGTCGATATATTTTTCCGGCTCAGCGAGCACCGATTTTTTGATGCTCCCGTCCTGATGCGAGAGATCGATCCATTCGCGAAGATCTTGGTACACAGCACGAAAACTCTTCTGCACGATTCCTGGATGACGACGCATGTAGTCGACGATTTCCGTAAAGAGCTGGGTCTCGCTCAAAGCAAAAAAGGTATCGACAGTCAAAAAATCGTCAGCCTTAAAGCTTTTGGCATTGTAGAGCTCGTAGCGTTCTTCCTTCTCGAGCCGGCGATGGCCATGGGAGGCGATTTTCACATATTTATGCGCATCGACCTTGAGCAGGTTGCCGCGTTCTCGATCGACGAGGAGACCGCGGATGACGAAGTTAGGATCGAACTTGAGGCGCCCGAGCTCTTCCGGATAGCCGTTGGCGATGAATTTCTTCACCGTCTCATGGAAGGCCAAGCTTTCGAAATTCTCTCGATTGTAGAGGACGAGGGTATGATCCATGTCGAAACCTACGGACTTGATCGAAGCCAGATTCAATGAGCGGTTGACGTAGATCTTCTGCTGCTTTTTTAGTTTTTGCATGCGAGGCTTTATCCTGACGTGGATGGACGAGCTGTCCTCTGACGTGGCTGAGTGAAACGAACGGCCTAATCGCCCTTGACTTGATCGAACTTGAATCCGACCTGGCAATAGCTTTTACCCTTTTGGTTCAGGAAAGTCTGTTGATAGACAACGTGGCCATCGACTTCGTTGTATACCTTGCCATCCATGATAATCTTCATGTTCTTGAACTTTTGTCCGGGTGAGTAAAGCTGAGAGAGAGACGGCGTGCGGATGGAGAGTCCGGTTGCGGAGAGGTCGAGCACGGCCTTGCGCAGCACGGTTTCATGATCGATCGGATTGACCACTTCGAGGAGGACACGCTCGTTCGAATCGAACATAAATCGCTTTGCACTTCGACTATCTTCGATCAGGCGCAAGCTCTCGAGCGGAAACATGAGGTGAACACCGTCGGTCGTGATGCGGTCGGCGACAAAGCGCACCGACTGGACCTTGAGATAGAATTGCTGGGACTTGGCGACCTCGGCGATGTGATCGGGAGGCACGGTGTTTTGCAGCACGATCGCTCGGTTTTTAATCGATTGGATCTGCGTCTGAAACACGATCTTTACATTGCTCGCGGAAAAGAAGACGAGGGAGCGCCGCTGAACGCACTCTTGGATGAGTTCGAGAGATGTATCATCGATGCTCATGTTCAATAACCTCTCGTTTGGTACAGACCACGCGGTGGTTCAAGGAATTTAGCTCCTGAATCCAAGTTGGGAAAAGCGTGGGTCAGGACAAAAAGAAAGTCGAAAGCCGACTCATTGTACACCTTAAGTGTAGCATTTTCACGCTGGTGGTAGTCAAAGAGTACGGAAAAGGCCTGCTGATTATTCCGGATATAGCTCAAGGTAGCTCCGTAGTTCACAAAAAGTTCCTGTCTGGGGCAGGTGGTCGGTGGGCCCTCACCACCCCCGCAGGGCGTGCTCTTGATGATCGCCGAGGTATAGTCGCGCTGAGCGAGGGTCAAACGACCTGTCAGGTACACGGGCCAAGGGATAGCGGTCGTAGGAAGCAGCTGAAGCGAGGCTGTGCCGCCAGTCGCTACATAGCCCTCCCAGTAGTCATTGTAAATATAAGCCCAACGAAACAATTCGAGTTTGCTCGCCAAATTATAGGATTTCCAAAGGCTGGAATATTCAAGGGCCATGCTCGGTAGGGTGCCATTGGCAATGCCTCCCTTGAAGTTATAGGTTTTGTAGGAAAAATCGGTCTGCTTCGCGTCGAGGTATTTGTCGAAATAGACGGAGGCTCGCAAGGTCTGATAGGGCCGCAGGCGCCATTGAATCCAGGGAATCAAGGTCACCGAGGTGGCGATGTTATAGACCTGTCTGATTTCCTTGCGCTCGGGGGCAGGAAAGAGCGAAGATCCGCCTTTGATGAACTCATAGTGGCCGTAAACGCCGAGATCAAAGGTACCGATGGGGTAGATCGTTTCGGCGACAAAGCGATGACTGCGTTCCATCAAATCTGGTCGGAAGAAGAAATATTCGAAATCCAGCGGATTTTCTGCGTAGACACTCAATCGTTCGCTATCACTCAACCAGTTTTGCCCGTAGACGTAGGCAAAGGTGGAAGTTGAACCGCCTGCCAAGAATGGTCCCAAAGACAGACCCGCTTTGGCGATCAAGGTATGTTGAGTGAACGATTTTGAGGGTGGCTCGATGTTAGGATTCGACACGGGGCTGACGCGCGTGCCACTCACTCCATCGTAGCCGATCTGATAAACCCAGCCATGCGGTATGGGCATCAGCGACAAGGGGTGAGACGTAAAGAAAGTCTTTCGGTAAAGAGAACGCTGAGAATCGGCAATTTCCCGTCCGCCGATGATTCCGAGATTGGCAAGGATTTCATCAACCTGAGCGCGATAGCGACCATTGCGATAAAGTCTCCGGTAATCTTCTGCAGAAACCTTAGCCGCGCCCGCGTCGCCTTCAGCAAATTCGATGGCGGCCTTTTCAAATAGGGCATCGTCAGCCAAGGGATCCCCTGAACGGCTGACTTTTTGGAGAAGCCGGCGGGCTCTTGGATAATCGCCGAGAGCATCGAAGCACAGGGCTTGATAATAGAGGTTGAAAGACTTGAGACCGGGGGAAACCTTAGCCCGTCGGAGATAGACCAAGGCTTGTTCGGCTTGTCCCGTGTGATAATAGCTAGCCCCGAAACGCGTCCAGGCGTCTTGGTCGTTAGGATGATTCCGCAGATATTCGCGAAAGAGGCTGAGAGATTTGGAATATTGGCGTCGTGAAAACTCTTCTTGGGCGCGTGCATACGTTCCATTCTCACTGGTTTCCGCCCGCGCCGGGTTCCAAGAAACGGAGCTGAGATAGAAGGAAAACATGAAGATGAAGAACCACGAGTTTTGATTCCGCATAGAGAGAGTCTTTACGTCACCTATCAAAGGTCAATCTAGCAGGGAATGGCGCTATGCCGTCCCTTACGCTCTATAAACATCAGTGATGATGACAGTTTGAAGAATAGATGGCAACCTAATCCTACTTCGCTGAGGCGGCAATGGGGGCGCTTTTTAAGGTTTTAAATCCAGGCTGAACCTTCTCAGTAGGCGGGCTTCTCTTGAAATAATCCACGCGGAGGCGAGAACACTGCCGCACCCTGCTCGAGACTCGGAAATGCCTGCGTAAGTGCGAAAAAGTAGCTCACCTTGTCTTCATTGTAGACTTTCAAGCGCTCATTACTGCGGTCAGAGTAGCCGTAGGTAAAACTCAAGGCAAAGGTCTTCGCTTTGTTTTGATAGCTGATGTAGCCAAAGGCATCGAGCACGGTTTCTTCACGACGGCACGTCGAGACTGTGGGCTGGATTTCAGTAGGTTTGCCGCCTCCACAACTGCCGGTGAGTATCGTATCCGAGCTGAAGCCGCGCGAGATATAGGCGAGCCGAGTGCCAATGATCAGGGCGGGAAAATAAGTGAATCCCGGCGTTTCATAGGAAAAGGATCCAGCTCCGCCAGTCGCCGTGAACCCTTCCCAGAAATCGTTGTAGATATAAGTCCAGCGAAAGAACTCAAGCCGTGTGATCAGACCGATCGAGGTCCAACGACTCTCTTCTTCCAGATCGAAGCTCGCATAGGGATCGTCATAGTCATTGGAGAAATTGAAAGTCTTGTAGGAAAAGTCATTTTGTTCAGAATTGATGAACTTTTCGAGGTAGGCCGAGAGCTTCAGCTTGTGCGTCTTCGCCAGATAGACTTCAACGTAGGGGACGAGCAAACTGAGAGTTCCAATGTTGAAGCCCTTGCGGATCTCAGGTCGCTCCGGAGCTGGAAAAATACTCGACCCACCGCGTCGAAAGTCGAGATGAGCGTAGAGTCCAGCGCCGACCCAGGAGGTGCGCGCCTGACTGTTGAGGAAGAGTATATGACTGCGCTCCATAAGGTCAGGCCGAAAGGGGAAATATTCGATGTCAGCCGGGTAGGTTCTCGAATAGTTGAGTCTTTCGTTATCACTTTCCCAATTCTGCTCGTAAATATATCCAAAAGTGCTTTCTGTTGTGTTAGTGACGTAGGGACCTAGGGTGAAAGCCGTTTTGCCGATGATGCGCGCTTGCTCATAAGGACTCGTGGTAAGAGCGCTGGGGTTCCGGCCACCTTCGTCAGCCGGATTTTTGCGATTACCGGCTTCGTATTCAAAACCAAATTGGTAAGCCCAACTGTGCGGAGCGTTGAAGAGCGAGAGGGGATGGGTCGCGTAGAAGTTTTTGCGATAGAGAATCCGCTGTGAGGCTGCGACCTCGATTTTGCCGGCCTGACTTAGATTTTCCAGCATAAAAAGCACCGAAGCGAGGAAACGACCCGACTTGAAGCGCCTCTTGTATTCTTCTCCGTCTACCTTTGTGGCACCGGCGTCCCCTTCAGCGAAACTGATCGCCATTTTCTCAAAGAGGGCCGATTCCGCGATTTGATCGTCGCCTTTGCTGATGCGAGCGAGAAGTCGCTGGGCGCGTTCAGCATCGCCCAAAGCGTCGAAGCAAAGGGCGCGGTAGTACGTGTTAAATGAGCGTAGGGAAGCCGACGGCCGCGATCGGCTCAGATACTCGAGAGCCTGCTGCGCCTGGCCTGTGTGATAATAGACGGCACCAAAGCGCGTCCACGCATCTTGATCCTGAGGATTCTTACGAAGATAATTGCGAAAGCTCGCGAGAGATTGATTGAACTGACCTTGGGAAAACTCTTCTTGCCCGCGGGCGAGTAGGTTAGAATCGTTTGTCTGGCCTTGCGCAGTGGCCCAAGACAACAAAGTTAGTGATAGAAGCACTGCACCGATTGAGAGACAAGAGATTCTGTTCCGCATAGTCAAGAATCTTCACTTCACCAGGCTGCGCATTAATAAATAAGGTTGCCATGCAAGACGCACGAAAGGTCAAAGTAGCTGGGATCCATCTCGCGGGCCCGAATTCAAACAAGACAACTCTTGTAATCATGACAGGTCGCTTGGGTGAAGGCAACCTAAAGATCGCATCAGTTTACGACCGCATCGGGGCTCTGCAAAAGCTTTTCTCCGATGATCGACTCTTTGATCTCCTCCGCACGCAGAGGCCTGATCGCGTGATGATCGACAGTCCTTTGACTGTACCGCCCTGCGTGAGCTGCGTTCGCCCCAGTTGTCCAGGGGTCAACGCCTGTGAAGATATCGCCGTCGCCTACATGCAGATGCTGGTCGAGTCCCACCAAGGACGTCGCCGCAAACGACCGCTGAATCCGCAGACACAGAGAATCTGGGATGTAAAAGAATGGTTTCGCTGGCAGCCATCTCTCCAAGAACCGACCTATAGCGCGAACAAAGCGCCTTTGGTCGTACGCGCGATGACCCTACAAAAGCGCTTAAACAGTCTCGCCGAGCCCATCCAGCTGCGCGAAACCTCAGTGCCCCATGCTATGAGTCATCTCGTCGAACAGCTCCATCTCGATCAGGACTTGGCTTATGAATATCGAGCTTTTGAGGTGGGGCGAAAGAGGCGACTCATGCACCTACAGGCCATGAGCGAGCGCGGTTACATCACGGGAGCGATCGATGAAGCCGTGGTCGGCAGCGTCGAAGGGTTTTCCGCGTACATGGCTGCGTTTGTCGCGGCGCTCGATCTGGAGGGTCTGTGCACCCGTCCGCAGAACAGCTTTTACCTTGAGCAAGGCTGGGTCTATCTGCCAGAGCTTGCTTGTGAATTCCCTCGTCTCCATACGAGCTCGTAAAACCTCTGGCCGGAGAGGATTTGGGGCTCTTCACAAATAACGTAAAAATACGGCTTCCCACCCCTTGATTAGCTGGCAGCTCCTTTCAGGCTATCCCTAAAAAACTCAACACTCTTGGACTTTTGCCGATAATCAGCGAGGCAGCAAAGGAGTAGAGTCTTGCGCATCGAAATGTATGGCGCTACGGATATGGGGCGAGTCAGAAAGAACAATCAAGACAGTTTGTTCTTCAACGCCGAATTGGGCCTTCTTATCGTCGCCGATGGAATCGGTGGTCGGAAGGGAGGCGAGATCGCGTCCGCTACGGCTGTCAACGGCATCAAAGAAGCCTATATCAACTGCGATAGCTTGCGGCACGAGGAAGTCGAACCTTTCCTCATTAAGAGCATCGACCAAGTAAATAAAGACATCATCACGCGCGGACAGTCGACGCCGAGTCTCGATGGAATGGCGACGACGCTTAATTGCATTCTTTTCGTCGGTGAAAAGGCCTTCATTTGCCACATGGGCGACTCCCGAACTTACCTCTACCACAAAGCGAATCTTTGGCAGTTAACCCTCGATCACAATGTCGAAAACTATGTGGAACGCGGTTGGCTGCCGGACGGTTCCCTCGCCATGAACCCTAAGCCGGGGGCATTGGTGCGGGCCTTGGGCCTATCGACCCAGTGTGAGGTCGATATCTATGAATTGAAGCTGCAGCCGGGTGAGATTCTCCTCACCTGTTCAGACGGCTTGACCGGTATGGTCAACGATCGACGCATTTTGCGCATTATCAAGGAGTATGAAAATCGGCTCTATGAACTGCCGCAACGATTGATTCAGGAAGCCAACGAAGCAGGCGGGCAAGACAATGTTACTGTCGTTATTTCCGCCGTGGTGAAATGAAATGGACCGCTTATACCTCATACGGGTCGACATGGAACGCTTTTTAGGGCCCTTCACGCTCAAGCAGCTGAAGGACGCCTATACTCGTATGGAATTCGGTATGCAGGACGAAATCTCTGGCAGTCTGCGGCAGTGGGTGAGTTTTGATGACGTCGAAGGTATCAAGCGCCACTATCCAGAACTCGCGCAACTGGTTCAATCAGAGATGCTATCGGGATGGGGGCTCAGCTCCCATACAACTCATCCCTTGCCTTCGGCCAAACTCAAGCCTTCCAAGCGCCGTCGCCCGAATAATTATCTCTGGGCGAGTCTGGTCCTCGGGGCTTTTCTGCT